>DXFC01000302.1 GCA_019114645.1 Candidatus Halomonas stercoripullorum | reverse complement strand
AAGGTATCGCTAAGGTGGGCTCGAGTACGCTGGATCCCATCTTCCAGCTCCTCTAACCGTCGCTGTTGATCACGGCCCATATCGTGCCTCCTTGGCTGCCTGTTCACTCACTTTCCCTCATCTTTCAAGCTGGCCCCGACAGTGGACTTCGTCAAGTTGACGACCCACTGCCCACCTCCAGGCTTCCATTGCGATACGCTCTCGATCACCAGCCTGGAAGGCGCCTCGCTACGCACAATCATGCTTGCTTGCAGGAGCCTCCCTGGCGGCCTCGCATCGTCGCAACCCCAGGTAAAGTCCGACACATGAATAGCAGGATCATCACGAACGGCAGTACAGCCTACAGAAACAATAGCAGTCCTGGGTGGTCAGCGCCTTCACATCGACTGATCGCAACCAAGCTTGCCTGGCATCGCCAAGCCACCTCTGCCTACTCTATGCTAGCCTGCTAGCTCCACTGATGAACGAGCAAGGGAGCGATGTTGCGGATATCCCAAACCGTAGAAATACCGGATCATGAGCTTGAAATCAGCCAGATCCGTGCCCAGGGTGCGGGAGGACAGAACGTCAACAAAGTGTCCTCGGCGGTGCACTTACGCTTCGACATTCCCAGTTCAAGCCTGCCGCCTTTCTACAAGGAGCGGTTGATGGCGCTCTCCGACCAGCGCATCAGCAAGGAAGGCGTAGTGGTCATCAAGGCGCAAAATCATCGTACGCTGGAATTAAACCGTGAGGATGCCCTGGAACGCCTAAAAGACTTGATTCAGGAAGCGGTGAAGATCCAGAAGGCGCGCAGGCCCACCAAACCGACCCGCGCTTCGAAGCAGAGGCGCCTGGATCGCAAAACCAGGAAGGGCCAAACCAAGTCACTGCGCGGCAAGGTAAAGCTTTAACTGCCAGGCGCCTGCTAGGCTTAACGCAAATGCTGCGTCACCAAGCCAAGGAGCTGCCATGCCGTCGAGAAGGGAGCCACGTCCGCTGAGTCCGGCGCTGGAGCGTCTGCATCTGGTATGGGATCTGCTGATTCTGGTGCTGGTGACGATCAATCTGGCGTTACTGCTGTTCGATAGCCTGTTTCTGCTTGGCCCGCTGAACGATGCTTTCGCCGCCATTGCTCCCGACTTGCACGCAGCCTACGACCAACACATACACGCCAATTTCATCGCAATCGACCTGCTGTTCGTGGCGGTGTTCGTACTTGACGTGCTGCTGGGCTGGGCGGCAGCCATTGCCGAGCGCCGCTATCACCGATGGTTTTTCTATCCCTTCGTACACTGGTATGACGTGCTAGGCTGCATCCCGGTGGGCGGCTTTCGCCTGCTGCGTGTGCTGCGGGTGGTCTCACTGCTCATCCACCTGCAGCGGCTGGGTCTGGTCGACATGCGCCGCTGGCGGCTCTATGCCATTTATGCCAAGTATTACAATATCTTCTTCGAAGAGTTATCCGACCGTGTGGCCATTCGTCTGCTGAGCAATATCCAGGAGCAGCTGAGAGCCAATGATTCGCTATCAACGCGACTGGTTGAGCAAGTTATCAGGCCGCGCAAACAGCAACTGATCCACGAGATCACCCGGCGGCTGGAGGAGATGGCCGGCAACGCCTACACACGCAACCGCCAGGAGACGATGCGCTATGTCAGCAGCCTGGTCGGCCGTACCGTGGCCGAGAGCCAGGAGATACGCCACCTGCGCCGACTGCCGATGGGCAATCTGGTGGCCCGTGGCATGGAGTCGAGCTTGCGTGAGCTGGCTTGCCGTCTGGTCGACGAGGCCATGGAGGGGTTGCGCTCACCGGAGTTCACTGCCCTGGTGGAACGGCTGGCCGACAGTGGCTTTGACACCTGGCTGCAGGTCGACGAGCACACCGACCGGGTCACCGAACAGGTGCTCGTTGACATGCTTGAACTACTCAAGGAGCAGGTTGCCGTCAAGCAGTGGCGACGCCGCTACGATTGATGCCGGCTGGTCAGGATATGGTGGAGTCCGCTGCAATCCACCATCGGATCATCGCAGTTGATCACGATCTCGGAACGCGCCAGCACATAGCTCTTGCCGGTGATGGTGTTCTCCACCACCTGATGCTTGCCACCCGCCTCACGCGACTCGATGAACTGGCCGATAAAGCCGGTTTCACGCAGCGAAACGGTCTCCAGCTTGTCCCCCGGCTTGATGCTGCCCTCATAGTGCATCAGCGCGAGCCGTGCCGAGGTGCCGGTACCCGTGGTGCTGCGGCAGATTACCCCCGGATGAACATAGGTCGCCGAACGCGAGCGATAGAAGTCGTCAGCGATCTGCTCCACCGGTCCCATGAAGTGCAAAAACGGCAACGGCCCTACGTCGCCCAGCGTGTAGTGCGAAAAACCGCTATGGGCTTGAATCGCTTCGACGATGCGGTGCGCGCACTCGGCCAAGGCGTGCTCTTCCTCCCGCTTGAGCGCAAAGCCCAGCGCCTCGGCGTCCACCAGGGCATAGAAGCCGCCGCTATAAGCGATGCTGTAGGTGACCTCCCCCACATGGGGCACATGAATCCGGGCACGGTAGGTATCGATGTAGCTGGGCAAACCGCCACAGGTAATCGCCTCGACCACACCATTCTCGACCCGTGCCTCGATCTGCACCAGCCCGGCGGGGGATTCCAGCGTGAAGTGCTGGACACCCTCTTGCTTGGGTATCAGCCCGGTTTCGAGCAGTGCGGTAGCCGTACAAAGGGTGTTCGACCCTGAATAAATCGGGTAGCCCATGACCTCCATGATGATGTAACCCATCTGCGCCCGTGGATCGCAGGCCGGCACAATCAGGTCCACCGACATTTCGGGAATACCGTGGGGCTCGCCCAGCAGCAGCTTGCGCAAACCATCAGCATCATTCTCCAGATACTCCATCTGCTGGCGCACGGTATCGCCAGGCAGCGGGTCGATGCCACCGATCACAATGCGACTGACGTCGCCCCCGGCATGAGTATCCAGCAGTTGCAACGTGAGTTTGTGGTTCATGCCCTGTCCTTGAAAACGTTAGCCTCTAGCGCGAAAGGCGCACCATGCTCGGCCCATTGGGCATCGGGAACGATAACGATCTTGCCCAGAAACCTGCTGCCACGATTGACGAAGTAACGCTCGGCCACATGCAGCTCGGAAAGCTTGAAGGCGGCATGCAGTACCGGTTTTAGCTGACCGGCGCGAATCCACTCGATCAACTGTTCGGCCTCCTCACGGGTGCCGTGGGAGACACCGAAAATCTGTACCTGATAAAGGTAGATGCGCGTCCACATGATCTCGCTCAAGTTGCCGCCACTGGCCCCGGCGATGGCGAGCCGCGGATAGGTAGCACGGGCCCGCATATCACCAATCATGGTGTCGATGAACAGGTCGGTCATCGCCCCGCCAACCAGGTCCATGACCGCATCGATGGGCGCACCCTGGGTTGCGCCCAGCACGCGCTCGACAAAGGTATCCAGATCGCCGCGGTCGATTACCGCCTCGGCGCCCAGCGCCAGCAGCGCCTCGGCCTTGTCGGGCTGACTCACGGCATAAGGAATGGCACCGACGATGCGGCATAGCTGAATCAGCGCCGTACCCACGCCGCCGCTGGCACCACTGACCAGCACCCGCTCGCCAGCAGCCACTCTGGCCGAGGTCATCATGTGGTACGCGGTTTGATAGGAACACATGCCCATGGCGGCCAATTCGGCATCGGCAAGTTCCGCATTGGGTACGTGGTGGAACTGATCCGACGGCACGGCGACATATTCGGCAAAGCCGCCATCCGCACCGTGGCCGTAGTAGTCCGGCATCAGATTGATGTCACGCCGCGCATCAGGGTAGAGGTTGAAGTCGAGCAGGCCACGCTCGCCAATGCGCGAGGCCGCAACACCCTCGCCCACCGCCACCACACGACCGGCAATATCAGCCCCCTGGATACGCGGAAAGACCAGGGTCGCCTCGCCGCCCATGGCAAAGGAAGTCACATCGCCCTTGTTCTTGGTCGGATAGAGTCCCTCACGGGCCTTGCGATCGGTGTTGTTCTTGGCCGTGGCGGTCACTCGCACCAGCACTTCGCCCGGACCCGGTCGCGGCGTGACAACATCATTGTGATACACCAGTTGGTCGATTTCACCATGGCCGACCAGCAGCATGGCATGCATGGTATCCGGAACCGCCGGTACGCTCTCTCTGGGCACAGCACTCCTCCTGGCAACATATTGTTGACTCAATGATTGAAGCATGCTCGACAATAGCTGCATACCATTGATGATGGGGTGTTTTTTCTGTTTATCGCGGTCCGACTACCGTTTCTTTCTGGGGTGTTTTATAGGCACTGACCTCCGGTCTCGCTATGCTTGTATTCGGGAACACATAAAGGTGAAGGAGTCACCGATGAACTATTGGCTGATGGCCAACACCGCTGCCGGCGACGGCAGCCATAACGTCGACTTCTGGCGCGAACACCTTCAAGCCGCCGGCCTTGAGTCACTGCAGGTACAAGACATTGCCGAAACCGATTGGCATCACCGGATTGAGCCGGGTGACCGGCTGCTGGTCGCCGGAGGCGATGGCTCCGTCAACCTCGCCGCTTCCATCTGCATCGAGCGCAAGGCCATTCTCGGTGTTTTGCCATCAGGTACGGCCAACGATTTTTCACGCAACCTGGGCTTGTCTGATGATCCGGCAGAGACATGCCGCATCGCATTGGGTAAGCATACGGTTCATGTTGATGCCGCATGGATCAACGACCAGCTTTATCTGAATGTGGCGCATATCGGGCTGGGCACGGCCCCGGTAAGTGCCGCCTCTTCCCAGGAAAAGAAACTGTTGGGACGTTTCAGCTATCTCGCCATGCTGGCCCGCACGCTGCGCCTGCGGCGTTCGATTACCGCACGCATCGAGGGAGGCGACCAGGTAGCCGAAGGTCACTGGTTAACTATCGCCATGGCTTGCGGCGCCTACTTCGGCGGCGGTCATACGATCAAGGATGCTCGAATTGATGATGGCCAGCTGGACATCGTGGCGGTACGCCAGCGCTCATGGCTGCGCCTGCTGTTTTCTTATCTCTCCACGCGTCTATTGGGGCGCACCCCCAAAGGGGACGATACGCTGGTACACCTGCGCGTGCCCGAGTGTCATATACAGTTACGCCGCCCCCATACGTTGACGGCAGATGGCGAGCATCTGGGCCGAGTCTCGGAGGTGACGGTAGCGATCAGACACGCCGTACTTGAGGTTGCCAGCCACGGGGTGGTCGCGGCACCCCGATCGAAACCAACGACATGAACCATGCCTTGGGCTTGGATTCGATAGGTGTCGTGATCATTGCTACGTTGGGAAGAGCATAATCGCGGTAAAAGGACACATTCGCAATGCAAGGCTTCCCTGATCATTGGCTCCCGCTCCGTGTTGCCGTACGCCACTTGTCACTCCTCGTTTTGCTGTGGGGCCTGATCATCAGTTGGCCAAGCTGGGCACAGGAGCGCTCCGGCGAGGTTGGCCTTCCCCGCTTTCCTTCCATCAGCCCGGATGGTTCGGAGCTGATCTTCAGTTGGCGTGGCGATCTCTGGCGGGTCTCGAGCGAGGGGGGCGAGGCGGTACGCCTGACCCGCCACGACCTCGACGACCTGCACTCCAGCTGGAGCCCCGATGGCGAGTGGATCCTGTTTGCTTCAATGCGCGATGGCTATCTCAACTTGTGGCGCATGCATCGCGACGGTAGCCGGCTCACCCAGCTCACCTACAGCGACCAGCATCTACGCAACCCCGCCTATGGGCTGGATGCCAACGGCGAGCCGGTCATCACGTTTTCCGGCATGCTCGAAGCCGATGTCTACCGCGATCAACGGCCCTATCAGCTGGCGCCGGAAGGCGGTGAGTATACCCGTCTGCATGACGCCTTCGGCTCGGCGCCCCAGCTCTCCCCGGACGGCCGCTATGTGGCTTTCACCCGCGGCGCGGCCTATCACGACTGGAACCGGCGTCACTATCGCGGGCCCGATGCACTGAATATCTGGCTGCATGAGTTGGGCAGCGAGGATTTCGAACCGCTGACCGAGCGTGACGGCGATGACGGCTTGCCACGCTGGGTCGACGAGGACACCTTGCTGTTCATGTCCGACCGCGAGGATCAGACCGTCAATCTCTACCGCATGCAACTCGACTCCGAACGCACCATCGAGCGCCTCACGCATTTCGACAAACACGGCCTGCAGCACTTCGATGTCTCCCGGGATGGCAGCACCGTCGTGCTCCAGGTTTGGGACACACTGATGACGCTGGACCTGGAAACCCCCGGCGCCGAACCGAAGCCCATTGCCCTACGCGCTCCCGATGACGGTCGCGACATATATCGGCTGCACCGTATCGATCGTGACATCAGTGAAGCGGCACTGAGCCCGGACGGTCAGACCATGGCCTATATCGCCTACGGGCGTGTCTATATACGTCATGTGGATGAGCAGAGCCCCACCCTGCTGGTTACACCAGACACTCATGCCCGCCATCACGGCCTGGCCTGGTCACCCGACGGGCTGCGCCTCTATTTCGTCAACGACGCCGACGGCAGTGAATCGATCTATCAGGCAGACGTAGCGCTGACCCGTAGTGAAGTGCTCCGTAGCCACCAGCGCCAGCCAGGTGAAGCGCGTGTTACGCGCCACCAGTGGCAGGATGACACCGGCGTTTCATTGGCTGCCGCACACCCTGTCGAGGACAACGCTAGCGAGTCTGATGCAGTCACGGAAAACGATATTGACACCGACGCTAATTTGGCCATGCACGGTGAAGAGCCGGAGGACCCCTTCGCTCCCCAAGACCCTGGGTTTATTCTTGACCCGATATTTATCCCCAGCCCGGGCGATCCTGCCGACCTGCCACCCTCGACTCAGGAACCTCAAGCAGAAGTGGAGCGCATTCCGGAGGAGGACCTGCAGGAAGCACCATCCCATGACCTGCCGGAAGAGCGGGATCCGGCGCGCTGGCATGATGCCCTCGAGTTCGAAATCAGCCCGGTCGTGGCTACCAGCGAGCATAACGACCGCGATGTTTCCCCCTCGCCGGATGGGCGCTCACTGGCTTTCCGCCGTGGCCGCGGCGACCTGGTCATCCTTGATCTGGCCAGCGGCGAAACGCACACCTTGCTGGAGGGTTGGGACAGCTTCATGCAGTGGCGCTGGTCACCGGACAGCCGCTATATCGCCTATGCCCAGAACGACCTGAACTTCAGCAGCAACATTTTTATCGTACCAGCCGACGGCTCCGCGAAACCGGTCAATATCACTCGCCATCCGCGCAACAGCCTCAACCCGCGCTGGTCGGCGGATGGCCGCAAGTTGAGCTTTATCTCCAACCGCTCCGGTGACAGCTACGACCTCTATCGCGTCTACCTGGATCGTGAAATCGAAGACTATACCCCGCGTGAACTCACCACCTATTACCGCGATGCCCGAGAGGCAGCAGAGGGGCGCACGCCACTGGAACCCGGCTCGGCCAGCGGGACCACCGCCACACCAGACTCGGCGCTTGAGCCGGGCGCGAAACTCGAACTGGAGAGCGCCTGGCGCCGTATTGAGCGCATTACCGCTGCGCCCACTCACCAGACAGGCAATGAAATGACACCAGGTGGCGACCGCTATGTCTTCAATGCCGGTGGTGAAGGTTTGATCGTAATGAACTGGGATGGCAGCCAGCGCACGCGCCTCGGCCCCAACGCCAATGTCCAGCATCTTACCCTCAACGGTGAACAGGTGGTCTATCTGATCAATGGCCGGGCTGCCGTGGCCAATCTCTCCGGCACTGGCTCCCCCCGCTACCTGGATATTAGCGATCAGCTACGCATCGATCTGCGTGAACAAGCGCTGCAGAAGTTTTACGAGGCCGCCCGCATCATTGGCGAGCACTTCTATCGCACGGACCTGAAAGGCCTGGACTGGCCCGCCCTGGTGGAGGATTACGCCAACCTGATGCGCCGCGTGCGCACGCCTAGTGAGTTCAGCGATATCGCCAATCGCTTGATGGGGGAATTAGCCGCTTCGCACATGGGCGTTTCCAATCCCGGCCCTGTATCCGCGTTGCGCGAACCCTCCGGTCGACTGGGCATCGTGGCTGAGCGCATCAGGGCGCAAAGCGGTATGGCCGGCTACCGCATTAACGAGATCATTCCGGCCACCCCAGCCAGTCGCGGCCCCATGCCCCTGGCGGTAGGCGACGTCATCACCGCCATTGGCCTGCGGCCATTCGAACAGGACGAAACCCTGCAGCAGCGGCTACGCGGCCAGGTAAACCAGGAGGTTGTCGTCACCTTCGAGCGCCCGAGTGCAGATGGCTACTACGAATACCGCACCGTATTACGCACCATCAGCCTGTCCAGCCTCGCCCGGCTCAAATATGACGCCTTCCGTGAAGAGAGCCGCCGGCAGGTGGAAGAACTCTCCGGGGGGCGTCTCGGTTACCTGCACATTCAGGCCATGAACCAGTCCTCGCTGGAAAGCTTCCAGGGAGACCTTTACGCCGCGGCATCCGGCAAGGATGGCTTGATTATCGATGTACGCAACAACGGCGGCGGCCACACTACCGACCGTATCCTGACGTCGATCATGGCCAGCGAGCACGCCTACACGATCCCAGCCGGAGCCGACTACAACGCGACCGGTCATTACCCCCAGGACCGACTCGATGCACCACGCTATACGCTGCCGATCAACATGCTGGCCAACGAGAAGAGCTACTCGAATGCCGAGATTCTAGCGCACGCCTTTACCACGCTGGAACGGGGTACCCTGGTGGGCCAGCAGACCTACGGCGGAGTGATCTCGACCAGCAGCAATACGCTGATCGACGGAGCCACGGTGCGTCGTCCTTTCCGCGGCTGGTACCAACCGGACGGCACCGACATGGAGCATAACGGCGCGAGGCCTCATGTGCTTGTGGAGCAGACTCCTGAAGACGAAGTGGTAAAGCGCGACCGCCAGTTGGAGGCCGCGGTTGCCGACCTGCTTGAGCAGATTGATGCCGAGTGAGCCACACCCTGGACATGCCAAATCCGCTCTAGCCGGGCTCCTTCTTCAAGAGGAGGGTGGCAAGCTCTCCAGCGCTACCGGTGGCTTCAGAAAGCGGCCGATCCAGGCCAGGGCATTGGGTAAACTCTTGCGCCAGACACGCCAGGTGTGGCCACCACGTAGCACTTCGAAGGTCAGCAGCTCGGGTTGATGGGGTGCCAATGCCTGATGCACCACTCTGGCGTGGTGGGCGGCGTTATAAACATCGCGATGACCCGCACTGAGATAGAGCGGGACAATCTGTCCTTGCTCGGCATAGTCATCCAGATAAGCGGGATAATTACGCTGCTGCCACAGGTCCGCATCGAAATCCCCCGCTGCGTCGAGGAAGGCCGGGTGCCGCGTGGCCGACGAGTTCCGCGGCGGCAAGGGAACGTAACTGGCAGGACTCAATGCTGCTGCCGCCGCGAATAGATCGGGCCGCTCAAGAATGAAATTCAAGGTGCCGTAACCCCCGGCGGAAAGCCCGGCAATCGCACGCCAATCACGCTGCGGCACGACCCGCCAGGTCGCCTCCACCTGGGGCACCAGCTCATCGAGAAACGCACTACGTGCAGCTTCGTTATACCCGTCAATCCACCAGCTTTGGCTGCCGGGCATGACAATCACGAGTGGCGGAATGACTCCCTGCGCAATCAAGCGGTCAGCAGTGCGCTCAAGGTTGCCCTTGTCGACCCAGTCACGTTCGTTGCCGTGGGACCCGTGCAGCAGATAAAGTACCGGATAGGCCTGTTGCGTCTCGTGATAGCCTGCAGGTAGGTAGAGGGTATAGGGATAGTCACGCCCCAGTATCTCTGAAGCAAAGTGATGATAAGTGACTTCACCGGCCTGGGCCGGTAGCCCTGTCGCCAGCACCACCCACCAGAGCGCATGGAAAAGACGCTTGAGCTTCATTGCACCCGCTCCCTGTGCCGAAACCACTAGCGTGGAAAGGAATTTTTACGCCTCGTCATGGTCCGACATCACACAGGCGCCGAATGTTCCTTAGCTTCAGGGTCCTTGTTCCAGGGATGGCAAGACGTTGATGAAACCGGTCGAAGAGATCTATTGGTTGCGTTTTTATGGTTGCCTGGCCGTGTTCAGCTTCCACTTTCTCGACCGCCTGAATCAGCACGTAGACAACGTCTATCTCGACCTGGCGCGCATTCCTGCGGTGCTTGGCACCCCCATCTTTATTTTCATTTCGATCTTTCTATTCTCCATCCGCTACGGCAACCAGCCTCCCCACGGCTTTCTAACCAAGCGTCTGCAGTACGTCATGTTGCCTTATCTCGTCTATGGCTTGCTGTATGCCATATCCAACTACCTTAACCTGCTGCGTCTCGGCGAGCCCGTGGACTTGATCGAGCAGTTGCGCGAGTATCTGATTTATGCCGGCTGGCACGGCTACTTCCTGATCATTGCGATGCAGTTCTATGCCTTCTATTGGCTCTACTCGCGCTACCGGCTGGAGCCCTGGTTGCCAGCCGGACCCTGGCTGATCGTCAGCAGCCTGATCGGTATCGGCTACTGGGGACTAACGCGCTACTACCAGTTCGAGCCGCCGGGTTACCTGCTTTGGATTGCGCCGCTCGGCTGGCTGTATCTGTTTTTCCTGGCCATGCTGATGGTGCAGCACTACCCTTCGCTCCCGCCCGCCAGGCGTCAGCGGCTATCTTGGCTGAGATGGTTGTCTCGCCCCGAGGCCCTACTGGCCTGGCTCATCATGATCGCCGTGTTTACCTGGTTCGGCAGGCTTGAGCACTCGTCGAAGGAGACCTGGGTAATCCCGCTGTTCATTCTCTTTACCCTGTTCACCCTGACACGCTTGCGTAACGTGCACGCCACCCCACTGGTCAAGCGCATCAACCGCTACTCATTCGGCATCTACCTGGCTCACCCGATGTTTTTTGCCATGGTCGACTTCGTACATGAGTTTGTGCCCTTTCCGCTGTGGCTCTACTGTCTACTACTGCTTGTAGTGGGCATGGCCGGCTCAATCGGCTTGAACTGGCTGGCCAATCGTATTCCCGGTGGAGGCATGCTATTCGGCAAGACGCTGCATGTACCGGAACAGCGGCGTGCAAGTCAGGCAGGCTGCTCACTCTCATAAGCGGCCTTGAGGCGATAGAACTCAGCCACGATGGCGTCCATGGCCGTGGCGTCATAAGCGCTCAAGCCGCTGACCACGAGCTTTTTCGAGCCACTGCCCACGGTCTCGCCACGATCAAGAATATGGAAATCCAGCGTCACGTCACCGCGCTTGCCGGCCACTTCCAGCCGCGCATCGATCAGCTCCAGAGCCGGATCGGCAAGTTCGGTATGCTCAAGCGAGAAGCCCATGCTGTCGTAGATCACCAACGGGCGCTTGGGGTTGAACATGACCCCCTGCTCCTCAAGAAGCGGCTTGAGCACATGAGGAAAGTTCTTGCCCGAGAAGGCGACATAGCGACGGGTAAAAGCCTCGATAAGGGCCAGTTCATGGCTCGCCTGTCCCTGACGCTCGACTTCCAGATAAAGCCGGCCTTCGTCATCCTTGACCTCAACCTGCCCGGCCTCACCCTCCACCAGGCACAGCGGTTTGCCATCGCCCACCATGTTGCGAAAACGAAAATCCATTCGCGGCGACAAGCCAAAGCGGTTCAGCACCAACGCGAACAGAAGGTCGCCGGGAACACAGAAACGGCGGGCGCCGGCATCGTGAATAGGATTGAAGTCTCCCGCAACACGCTTGGCGAAATCACTCGCCTGCTGTGAAGTGATACGAATGGTTGAACCCGTCTGGGTGTGGTAAGGATTGAGAAACATGCGAGTCCTGGCCTGCCTGAAGTAAGATGCCCCGAAGGGGCGATGATGCCATATTTTTGCCTTCCCGAGGCCCACAGCTTGCGTGCTACTCCTTGTCACGCTCCCGCCGGGCACGTTCGCGACTCGGCGAAATCATACGTACCCGGGCCTTGGGAAGCGCCTTTTTGCCATCTTGGTGCCGCAATTTCTGCGCTTTTGTCGTAGCGTCCATGGCGGACGATGTTTCATTCAAGGGTTTATCCGCCGCCTTGTCCGAAGGCTCGATTTCGACCCAGGCAAATACCGGCAACGCCAGGTGCCAATAGATCGCCGCAAGGCGTGTGCCCAAGGTGACCGCAAATGCCAGGCCTACCGCGATAACAGCGTCAACCTCCAATGCTACCAGACCCACATATACAACCCCGCCAGCGATAGCGGCGGTAGCGTAGATCTCTTCACGCAGCACCATGGGTACCCGGCGCGCCAGGATGTCGCGCACCATGCCGCCCCCGGTGCCTGTCAGCAAGCCCATCAGGACCGCCACCACCCCCGAGGCTTCCAGGGTCAGGGCCTTGTGCGCCCCGATTACCGCAAACAGCGCGAGGCCGAAGGCGTCGGCTACCGGCAAGATCCCCCGGGACAGACGGTGAATATAATGGAAGCCGACAATCGATATGCTCACGGTAATGAGAATCACCCAGAGATACGTCGGATCTGCCACCCAAAACACCGGCACACCCAGCACCAGATCGCGCAAGGTACCGCCACCGATACCGGTAACCGCCGCCAGTACCAACATGCCAAACGGGTCCATGCGCGAGCGACAGGCAAGTATGACGCCCGATAGCGCGAAGACGATCACGCCCGCCATATCCATCCAGTACACCAACCCCGTCAAGTCCCCCTCCCGGGTCACCCCATTATTTCCGGTATTAACCGG
>DXFC01000301.1 GCA_019114645.1 Candidatus Halomonas stercoripullorum | reverse complement strand
ACTGAAATGCTTCACGACTGGAATCTTGAGCCAACAAAGGCCATCGCGCTGCAAAAGCGCCTGGCGACACATATCGAATGTGAAGACCGGCTGGGAGCGGTGCGGCATATCGCCGGCGTCGATATTGGTTTCGAACAGGGCGGTGAGGTGACGCGAGCAGCGGTAGTGGTGCTGGCCTGGCCCGGCGATCCGCTGGTAGGGCTGCAGATAGTAGAGCAGATGATACACCGTGAGCCGACCCGCATGCCCTACATTCCGGGGTTGCTCTCCTTTCGTGAGATACCCGCCGCACTGGCGGCTTTCGACAAGCTCACGGTGCGCCCCGAACTGGTAATGGTGGATGGGCAGGGAATCGCTCATCCGCGCCGTCTTGGTGTGGCTTCGCATCTGGGCTTGTGGCTTGACTTGCCTACCATCGGAGTGGCCAAGTCGCGGCTGTGCGGCGTACATGACGAGGTGCCCGAGGTGCGCGGCGAATGGACGCCGCTGACTCATCGGGGTGAAACAATCGGCGCGGTACTGCGCACCCGGGTCGGAGTCAAGCCGGTATTCGTCTCGCTGGGGCATCGTATTTCGCTTGCAACGTCACTCGACTGGGTCGTCAAGTGCCTGGGCCGTACCAAGTTGCCCGAGCCGACACGGCTGGCCGACCGCCTGGCTTCACGCCGTGGCCCCATGCCACACCCGGCGGATTGACAGCCTGAGTGGGCTATACTGGGGTTTCTCATTGCTGCCGAGTCCTGCCCATGTCCTTGCCTTTGACACCAGCCTGTGCCGCGACCCGCGACTGGGTTGAACACTTTGTCATAGCCCACAATATCTGCCCCTTCGCCCGTCGGGAGTTGCTGCGTGACAGCATTCGTTTCGTGGAGGTGTCGGCGGAGCGCTGGGAGCCCGCGCTCGAAGCGCTGATAATGGAATGCCGCAGACTCGACGAAACGCCGGCTATCGAGACCATCTTGCTCGTGCTGTCCCCGGGTCTTGAAAATTTTGACGACTATCTCGATTTTCTAGGCCTGGCCGAAGAGCTGTTGATCGAACAAGGCTATGAAGGCATTTATCAGCTAGCCAGCTTCCATCCTGATTACAGTTTTGAGGGCGAGGAAGTGGAAGACCCGGCCAACTTTACCAACCGCTCACCCTGGCCCATGTTGCATCTGCTGCGTGAAGCCGGGCTTGAGCGGGCCCTGGCGGACTACCCTGATCCCGAGGGGATTCCGGAGCGTAATATCGCGGCAATGCGCAAGCTGGATGGCGAACACCTGGCTGATCAGTTGATGCGTTTACGCAAGCGACCCGCCTAGGTTTTCCTGGGCGAAGAAAAGAGCCCCATGCGCTATGGTAGGGAGTGGTGACCACTCTTCATACTGCAAGGAGTTGAAATATGAGCACCAAGAAATCCGGTAGCGCTGTCTGGGAAGGCAGCCTGAAAGAAGGAAAAGGGCAGATTTCGACCGAAAGCGGTGCCCTGAAAGACGTTGCCTACGGCTTTGGCAAACGCTTCGAAGGTGAGCCTGGCTCCAACCCCGAAGAGTTGATCGGCGCAGCTCACGCCAGTTGCTACTCCATGGCGCTATCGATGATCATGGGGGAAGCGGGCCTGACGCCAGAGCGTATCGCTACCGAGGCAACCGTTACCCTTGAACAGGATGCGGGTGGCTTCAGTATCACCCGGATTCATCTCAGCACCCGGGTCCGTAGCCCCGATGCCGATGAAAGTGCCTTCCAGGACGCAGCGAACAAGGCCAAGGAGGGGTGTCCTGTTTCCAAGTTGTTCAAGGCCGAGATTACTCTCGATGCCCAACTGGAAAGCTAGAAGCACGATAGCCTTCTAGGTCTCCCACCGGCTTGTTTAGCCTTTCTATGTGCGGCCACTGCGGTGGCCGCGCTCATTGCTGAGGGCACTACAGCAGTAGTTGTCCAGAATGGCATACTGTATCCAGCTGAGCGAACAGAGAGGCGTTTATGTCGGCAAGCGTTACCCGAGCCGAATCCTGCAAGATGACCCTTGGTCCACGGCGCTGCATACTGCTGCTGTTGGGCATGTTGTTATGGGTAGTAAGTGGTTCGCTACAGGCGCAATCACTGCCTTTTAGCGGCTTGGTCCAGGAGAGGGCGGAGGAGTCGCAGGCCTATGACGCCGCAGCGTTCCAGGAGTCCCTGAACCAGGTGATATCGACCCTTGAGGATGAGGCGCGACGTGACGCCTTGCTCGATGAGCTACGTCAGATCCAGCAAATCCATGGCGATGGCAATGGCAGTTCGGGGCAACAACGCCAAGGGTTGCTCGGCGCTTTGGCCGATACCTTTGATGAGCTGGGTGAGCAAGCCGGCGCAGGAGACACCCCTATCGATGGCTGGCAGCTTCAGCTCGAGCAGGGCTGGTCGGAGATTAGCGAGCTGGTGGCCACGACGGGTACGAACGAACTGCTGCGCTTTGTTATCGAAGCTACCGTGTGGCTGAGTGTCTGGGGGGGGCTGGTGGTGTCCTTGATCGCCTTGGGCCGTCAGCTGTTTGTGCGACGTGAGTTACCGTTGGATTTGCCCCGTGAGCCACGCGCCTGGCTGCTGGCATTGCACTTTCTCCGGCGAGTCCTGCCTTGGGCGCTGGCCTTCAGCATCCTGTTGGGACTGGTTCAGTTTCAAGCACCTGGACCGGGGCGCACCCTGGCGCTGGTGGTTGGTTACCTGGCCCTCTGCGGCCGGATACTGTCGGTGATTGTAGAGTGTGTGGTCTCGGAGTTTACCCGTGGGCATCGTTACCCGGCGGTACAGCTGCTGCAGCGCAAGGGCTTGCGCATGCTCTTCACCATTGGTGTTCTGGTGGCCCTGGGTGATGCACTCCACGATACCCGTTTGTCGCTCATGGTGGGGGTGGAGATGGCGACGCTGGGATCGATGCTGGCCAACATGCTGGCCGCGTTGCTCAGTATCCATTTCATCTTCAAATTCAAGCGGCCGATTCGCCATTTGATCAGTAACCGGCCGTGGCCCGTGCGGCGGGAAGGCGGCAGCGGAGTGGAGCTGTCACGTATTGTCGGGGCGCTGTGGCACATCCCGGCGTTACTGCTGGTGGCCGGGTCACTGATGGCCATTCTGGTAACGGTTGGCAATATCAGCGGTGCCCTGGCCCGCCTGGTCATTTCAGCAGCACTGCTGGTGCTGACACTGGTAACGGTGGGGTTGATTCAGCGGCATCAGGATCGGCGCAGGCGGCGGCGCAGGGTCAGCGACTATCGCCAACGCCTGGAGCGCTTTGGTTATACGTTGGCGCATGTACTGGTCTGGATCGTCTTTGCTGAATTATCGCTGCAAGTATGGGGCGGATCGCTGTTCGGGCTAGGCGGTGAAGCGATCATTGGCGCCAGGATCGGACAGGCATTGCTGGCGCTAGGCGCCACTGTGCTGCTGGCCTGGTTGGCCTGGATCTTCGCCGACGCCGCCATTCACCGGGCGCTGATTGCGTCAGCCCGTTCGCGTGGCAGGCATGTCAATCAGGCTCGGGCGCAGACCATTACTCCGATGCTGCGTAATGTGATATTTGCCACCATCGTGATTATTGCCGCTATCGTCGGGTTGGCCAACCTGGGGGTCAATGTGACGCCACTGCTGGCGGGTGCCGGTGTCATCGGTCTGGCGGTGGGCTTTGGCGCCCAGACCTTGGTGCAGGACTTGATTACTGGGATCTTTATCCTGATCGAGGACTCTCTGGCGGTGGAGGACTTCGTGCAAATCAATGGCCACATGGGCACTGTCGAAGGCTTGACGATGCGGACGGTACGCTTGCGCGATCTCGACGGCATCCTGCATATCATTACTTTCAGCGCCATCCAGTCAATCCACAATATGTCGCGTCACTTTGGCATCGCCCTGATGCGTATTCGCATCCCTCACACGATGAAAATTGATGACGCCATCACGCTGGTGCAGGAAACCGCTCAAGAGCTGCGTCAGGATCCGATGATGCGCCACCACATCTGGTCGCCACTGGAAATGCAGGGTATTGACCGTTTCGATGAAGGGGCCGCGATATTGCGCATGCGCTTTCGGACTGCACCGGTGATGCAGTGGGACGTGGCGCGTGCCTTCAACTTGCTGCTCAAGCGCCGTATGGAAGAGCAGGGGCTTGATTTGGGCATACCGCGCTTGAGTGTGAGCATGGAAGGGCAGCCTGGTGATAGCCTGGCCGAACTGACACCGGGTGAAACGCATGATCTTGCTGCGTCGCGGGATGCCAAGGGGCGTGCCCCAGGCGAGGCCGGCATTGCGGATCCCGAGGGGAAAAACACTCCTCAGCCCGCAGCCCCTGACGCTTCGTGACCAAAAGGAGTCGCGCCGACGTGATCACCGTCGAACGCAAGGATAGCTTCCATCTCAAGATTGCTCGTGTGCTGCAGGAGCGAACGTCGCACCGGATGGATATTTTTCTGTTTGTGCCCGGCGAGCTTGGGCTCAATAAACAGATGATTTCCGAGGATGCGTTTTACCACAATGCCATTCATGTCAAGCGCACTTACTACAGCAGCAAGCACCATCTGCCTCTCGTCTATGGCCGCTTGGCCAGTCGCGGTTTGCTGAGTAGCGAGCAATATCGTTTGAGCCTCAGTCTTTA
>DXFC01000300.1 GCA_019114645.1 Candidatus Halomonas stercoripullorum | reverse complement strand
CCGGCGTCAATGAGCTGTTCGATTTCCGCTTCGAGCATATCGCCATCGAAGATTACGACCCCTACCCACACATCAAAGCGGAGGTTGCCGTATGAGCCTGGACGCCACCCTGGTACCCATCGCCATGATCGCCGCCGTGGCACGCAACGGCGTTATCGGTGTCGACAACAAGCTACCCTGGTACCTGCCCGAGGATCTCAAGTTCTTCAAGCGCATGACCCAGGCCAAGCCGCTGGTGATGGGGCGCAAGACCTTTGCTTCCATTGGCAAGCCGCTGCCCAACCGGCTCAATATCGTCGTCACCCGTGACACCCGCTTTGCGTACACTGGCGTACGGGTGTGTCATGATCTCGAATCCGCGCTGCGCCTGGCCGATCAACAGGCCACCATCGAAGCCAGCGAGGAGATCATGGTAATGGGGGGGGGCGAGATTTACGCCCAGGCGCTGCCCCATGCCAGCCGTATCTACCTTACCGAAGTGGATATCGAGGTAGATGGCGACGCCCGCTTCCCCGAGCTGGACGCCAGCGAGTGGGAGGAAGTGCAGCGGGTACCGGGCTCGCCAGCCGAGGGGCAGCCCAGCTATAGTTTTGTTGAATATCGCCGTCGTGGGTGAGAAAGAACATGCTCCAACAACAATTCGAATCCCTTGAACAGCGCACTATTGATGCGCTGGACTCGCTGCGCCACTATCGCGCCAGGCTGCAGGAGCTGGAAACCCGGCTTGCCGAGTCGGAGGCTCAGCGTCTGGAGCTGACCGAAGAGAATCGCGAGCTCGACGAGCAGAACCGCGAGCTGGAAGAGGACAACGCCCGCCTGCGTGAACGCCTGCGCAGCGGCGAACCGGCACCGGCGTTTCCCGCCCCCCCGCGACGCGCCCAGGGCCTGGCGGCACTCATCGGCCAGCGTCTGGAAGCACCCCCCGCTGCCTCTGTGCCGGCACCCGCCGCAGAAGCACCCGCTCCCATGCCGGCACCGCCACCCCCGGCAGCCACCCGCGATACGCCCCAGGGGCAACTGGCCATCGAACAGGCACCCTCGGCGGAAGCCCTGCTCCAGCAGTGGTACCAGCGCTACCCCAATGCCTTTTTCAAGGGGCATACCCGCCCGCTCAAGGTGGGGATTCATCAGGACCTTGCCGCCCACGAGCCCTGGCCGGAGAAGCTGCTGCGCCGGGCCCTGGCCGGCTACGTCAACCTGCCGCGTTACCTCAAGGCAGTGCGTGAAGGTGCCGAACGTATCGACCTTGAAGGCAAACCTGACGGCAACGTCGATGCCCAGGCCGCCGAACACGCCAAACGCAAACTGGAGCGGCTGCAAAAAGCCCAGCGCGAGCGTGGGCAAATACCGCAGAGCGGCAAACAACGCAGCAACGGCAAGCGCGACCAGGCTAACGCCAAGGGCGCTGCGCCCACCGCAAAGCCGCAAACCAATCCGCAGCGCCCGCTGAAAGGGCAGGAAGCGCCCGCCAACAAGCCCGACAGCGCCCCGGCCAAACCCATGAGCATGCAAGAGAAACTCGCCGCGCTACAGGCCAAGCACAGCGGCAAGCGTTAAGTTTCTGGCCTTGGGCGCCTGCGGCGCCATTCGCCTGGCAAAGCCCATCTCCCACAGGGGGCGTCATTCAACCGCCGAGGTGGGAAGCAAGTGCTGGTTTTTGTGGGAGAACGGCTCCGCCGAGCGAACCAGCGCGCAGCGCTGGCGGTTTTTCCTCTTGTAGGCTGTGTTGTGCTATTTTGTGTTGAAAGATCACACAGCATGAGGTGTTGCTCATGGGTAGAACGACAAGCGTGGTGGTCGGCGCTCAACTAAATGAATTTGTAAAAAAAATGCTTGAATCTGGTCGCTACGGATCAACCAGTGAGGTCGTACGTTCCGCCTTGCGGTTGCTTGAACGTCAGGAAAGCCAAGCCGAAGCTCTGAGACGTGCCGTCGAGGCGGGGGAACAAAGTGGCGAAAGCACTTATTCGCTGCATGAGATCGCCGAGCAGGTGAAGCGCAAGCATGGGGTATAAGCTCTCCAATTTGGCAGCTGAAGACTTCGCGAATATCTACGAGTATACGCTGCTCAACTTTGGAGTGCTGCAGGCGGATGCCTATACGGAAAGTTTGGAGAACACATTTCATCTCCTTGCTGGTTCTCCATTGATGGCGAAGGAGTGCTCCGAAATTGTTGCCGGGGTGCGCCGTCACGACCATCAACAGCACAGCATTTTTTATCGCTGCAGGGAGCGGGATATCCTGGTTATCAGAATACTCCATCAGCAGATGGTGCCTTTGCGGGATCTCTTTGACATTTAGACTTCCAGGCGGTCGTTCACGATTTCCACTTCTGCCGCAACAATAACGTTTCCACTCCCTTTCATACCGGCTTCTTCATTTTGACACTTTCCCGTCACATCCCTTGGGCATGATGCATCCAAGCGCTGGAAGACCAAGCGTGTACGAATACCGGTAAATCGCCACAGAGCGGTCGGTATGACGAACGAATCGATGCGAATCATTCAAGGGAACATCTCAAGATGAAAAAGACTCTGCTGGCTACCGCCATCGTTTCCGCTCTGGGCGCTTCCGCTGTGGCTCAGGCGGCTACCGTTTACGACCAGGACGGCACCCGGGTCGATATCTACGGCCGTATCGCCATGGCGATCGAAAGTGGCGGTACCGAGTATGATGGTGGTGTCTATGAGGACAACGGTGCCGAGTTCGTCGATGCCTCCTCGCGCCTGGGCCTGCGCCTGCAGCACATGGTCAGCTCCGACCTGACTGCCTTCGGTCACCTGGAGTGGCGCTTCCGTGCCGATGAAGCCGGCAACCGCAACGGTAACGATTTCGATGCCTTCAGCGAAACCCGTCAGGCTTATATGGGTCTGCGCAGCAACACCTGGGGTACCCTGCAGGCGGGTAACTTCGACTCCTTCTACTTCCAGGCCGTTACCAAGCCCTTCGATAACTACGTAACGGAAGGCTTTGAATTCTCGGGCCACGCCAGTCAGTCCCGCGGCGACTCCATCGGTTATATCACGCCCAAGCTGAACGGCTTCCAGGCCTTCCTGCAGGCCAAGCACTACACTGAGCGTGGCGAAGGTGAAGGCTCGCAGCGCGATGAAGAAATCGTGGCTCAGGGCGGTGTGGTCTATGAAACCGGCGGGCTGCGCCTGGCTGCCGGTTTTATTGATGACAAAGCAGTAGCGGTCAGGGGGGCTACTTCGCGGTTTGATACCGTTTCCGGCACTGGCAACGACGAAGTACGCTACGGTGCCAGCGCGGAATATCAGTTCACGCCGGAGTTTTCCGCGCGCCTGGGTTATGAAACCCGCGACCAGAACGATGACTACGGCGACAACAATGGCTGGGACCGTGCCGGCCTGGGCATGACCTACGCGGTGAATGAGTGGACCTT
>DXFC01000004.1 GCA_019114645.1 Candidatus Halomonas stercoripullorum | reverse complement strand
TGTTCGGTGATCCTGTCGTAGCGGAGCGGCTGGCGCAAATGCAGATTGTGCGTCCCGATGTGACCCGCAATGATGCGACCGATCAGACGCTGCTTCAGCACTGGGGTGTCATGGGCCCGCCCACCCTCATTCTGGTCGGGCCGAATGGTACCGAGCACCGCGACCTGCGCATGGTCGGTGAAGTCAACAAAAGTGAGTTTCTGGCCCGTTTAGATGAGGCAGGTACACCATGATGAGTATTGGTCCGTTCTCGATCCAGGTCGTTGGCGTTTTCGCTGCCGTACTGCTGGCCTGGTTGCTGACTCGCGCAATTGCCAAACGTCTGCCGGATATTTCCCACAAGCAGGCCGGCAGTCTGTTTTTCGACGCGGTTTTCTGGGGCTTGCTGGCAGCCAGACTGGGCTATATCGCGCAATGGCGGGAGGAGTACTTCGCAGCGCCAATGTCGATGCTTGCCATTGGTGATGGCGGGTTTACCTGGTGGATCGGTGTTCTGGCGGCACTCGGGTTCGTTTGGTGGCGGACCCGTTCGGCACAAAAGCTCCGCCGCCCCGTTCTAGCGGGCGTACTGGCCGGAGTCGCGGTCTGGTTCCTGGCAGGAACAGTGGTAGGCCTGCTTCACCAATCGCAGCCCCTGCCGGATGTCGAGTTAGCGACACTTGATGAAGAACCCATCTCGCTGACGTCCTATACCGGCCGCCCAACCGTGGTCAATCTCTGGGCAACCTGGTGCCCGCCTTGTCGCCGTGAGATGCCGGTGTTCGAGCAAGCCCAGGCGGAGTTTCCGGAGGTGAACATCGTCATGGTCAATCAGGGCGAAAGCGCCCGGCAGGCTCAGGCATTTCTTGACAGCGAAGAGCTCTCTTTGAGTCACGTACTGCTCGACCCGTTTTCCGACACCATGCAAGTAACGGGAGCGCAGGTATTGCCTAGCACACTGTTTTTTGATGCCCAAGGACAATTAGTGGGTTCGCATATGGGTGAAATCACCATGGCCAGTTTCAAGAACCGAATCGCGAACCATTTTGAGCAGACCGTTGCAGATAAGGAGTAGCCGTGTTTTCGAAAGTTTCAATTAACCATCGCCCGCGGGTTGCGTTCGGCCTGGCTGCCGGTCTCATGCTGATGGCTGGCTGCACTCAGGCGGAAGATAGCCCTATCCCCCAAGCGGTAAAAGCTCTGGAAGCGCAGGGGCTTACCATTGTGCAGGAGTTCGACGTAAGCGGTGATTTGCGAGGCTTTGCCAGCATTGCCAATGGCCAGCCCATCGCGGTCTATCTCACCCGCGAAGGAGAGACGATTGTCGGCACGCGGCTGGACGCCAACGGTGAGCCGATCGATACCGCCACGCTGCAGGAGCTGGCCATGGGGCCGATGGATGACAGGACATGGGCAGAGTTGGAGTCTGCCACTTGGGTGGTGGATGGAGAGGTGGATGCGCCCCGCGTTGTGTACACCTTCAGCGATGCGAACTGTCCCTTCTGTAACCGCTTTTGGGAGGCGTCTCGCCCCTGGGTGGACTCGGGCCAGGTACAGCTGCGTCATCTCCTGGTAGGGGTCATCAAAGAGGATAGTCCTGCAAAGGCGGCAGCGATCCTTGAAGCACCTGATCCATCGGCAGCGTTAGCAGAAAACGAACGTCAGTTCGCTCAAGGTGGCATTACACCGGCTGACAATGTATCGGCCGATGTGCAAAAGATTCTAGCCGACAACCAGGCGCTGATGCGCACTAACGGGTTTCGAGGGACGCCTGGTATTGTCGTGAAGGAGAGCGATGGCTCTATCAGGAAGTTTCACGGAATGCCCCAAGGAGAGCAATTGACCGAAGCGCTAGGGCCGCGCTGATGGGCTAACATTGGGCTGCCTGCCGGGGCGACGCACACCAGTTACCGAAATTGCGGGTGCGGCCCTTCCCGCATCAAGCACGGCAGGCGTCAGCAGGACTCTTGACTGACGTCAAGGTATTATCCTTTGGTCTAGGTAGTCTAACCGTATCGCTTTCTCTCAAGTCGAGAGAACGGCTATCCAAGCGACCGGAGACGCCATGGACCCCATTCGACGCTCCCTTCTCGGCCAGCTGGCGCGCCTCAGTGCGGGTGCTGCGCTGGTGCCGCTATCCAGCGTTGCCAGTGCGAGTATCAACCAGCAACCTCCCCGCCGTGAAGGCGACCCCACCAAGCGCTACGGCATGCTGATCGACCTGCGCCAGTGTATCGGCTGCCAGGCCTGTACCGTTTCGTGCCATATCGAAAACGCCGCCCCACTGGGTAATTTTCGTACCACGGTTTCGCAGTACGAAGTGCAGCATCAGGAGAGCGGCGCGTTGGCAACTTTCATGCTGCCGCGCTTGTGCAACCACTGCGAAAACCCACCCTGTGTACCGGTCTGCCCGGTGGAAGCCACCTTCCAGCGTCAGGATGGCATCGTGGTGGTGGATAACGACCGCTGCGTAGGTTGCGCCTACTGTGTCAACGCCTGCCCCTACGATGCGCGCTTCATCAACGAACAGACCCAGACCGCCGACAAATGCACCTTCTGTGCCCACCGCCTGGAAGCAGGTCTGCTGCCTGCTTGTGTAGAGAGCTGTGTCGGCGGCGCACGCATCATCGGCGACATGCGCGATCCCGACAGCCAGATCAGCCGCATGCTGGCGGAATACCGCGACGAGCTGATGGTGCTGCAACCGGAGAAAAACACCCTGCCCCAGGTCTTCTATCTCGGCATGGATGAGCGTTTTGTCACGCGCCCCTTGGCTGAACCGGTTGCTCTGGAAGTTCTTGATCATCACGGCAAGGAGATGGGTTATGAATTCCATGGCCATTGAGCTGCTCGCTCCGCGCTACGCCATCGCCTGGTACCCCTGGGCAGTGCAGTACTTCTTTCTGATCGCCATCTCTTATGCCACTCTGTGGCTGGCCGCTCCGGCACTGATCTTCGGCAAGCAGCGCTGGCTCCCTACCGCGCGGCTGGCCCTGCTGGCCTGTTTCACCACCTCTCTGGTGGCGCCCGTGGCCCTGCTCGCCGACCTGCACCAGCCGCTGCGCTTCTGGCACTTCTATGCGTATGGAACGCCCAGCTCGTGGATGGCGATCGGCAGCTATCTGCTGCCGCTCTATGTGTTGGGCGTGCTGATTCTCGCCTGGCTGGCGTGGCGTCCGGCATTTCAGGCCAACCGCGAGGCTCCCGGCCTCAGCGGCTGGCTGGCGCGTCTACTGGCGGCAGGCTCAAGCCCTACGCCGCGTCCTGCACTGGTTCTGGTGGGCCTTGTCACCCTGCTGCTCTCCACCGGCATCATGCTCTACACCGGCGCTGAGCTTGCCGTGGTCAAGGCTCGTCCACTGTGGAACACCGTCTGGCTACCGCCGATGCTGATCGCTACCGGCTTCATCACTGCCGCAGGACTGATTCTGCTGCTCAACCGGATCAGCGGCATGCGTGATCTATCCAGCACTCGCCAGATGCTCAAGGTGATGCTGGTTGCCTGCATCATGGCAGGCCTAATCGCCGTCAGTTGGTTCCTTGATGGCATCAATGCCAACGTGGGCTCGGTCGCTGCAGCGCTGGAGTCGGTACGCCATAGCCCCGCATGGCGCAGCACTGCCCTGTGGAGCAGCCTGACCGGTGTTGCCCTGTTCGCTGTTCTCCTCTACCTGTTGACTCGTCCCGCCGCACGCCGCCCCACCCTCTACGCCTGGGCCTGGCTGCCGGGCCTGGTAGCTATCCACATGGGCTGGATGTTCCGCTGGGTGGTGCTGATGGATGTGCAGCATATCGCGCGCAACAGTGCCGGCTTCCATCACTACGGCATTCCCGCCGGTTCCTCGGGCCTGCTTGGCATTCTCGGCACCTTCGGCCTGTGGCTCGCCGCCATTCTTGTGATTGACCTGCTGGTCCCGTGGCGCCAGGCGCGTCAAGGAGGAAACCAGACTGACATCGCCCCCGCACAACTCACTGCTCACGATGTTGAAGGAGTCCCCAGCCATGGCTAAGCCCCCTGTCGACAACTCACGCCGTCGCTTCATGAAAGGTGCCGTTGCCGCCGGCGGCGCCGCCACCTTTGTCGCTGGCTACTCCGACCCGCTAGCAAAAATGGCCAAAGGCATCACCGGTAGCGCCGGTGAGAAACCCAGGGACCGCATCCACGGCAACTCCCTGGCTCCAGAGTATCGGGTCGACCTCGACACCGGCGAGCTGACACTCAACCCCGACCAGCGCACCGCTTTTACCATCTGCTACGGCTGCACCACTCAGTGCGGTGTACGGGTGCGTGTCGATAAAGAGAGTGACAAGGTGCTGCGTGTTTCCGGCAACCCCTATCACCCCCTCTCTGCCGATGACCACCTGCCCATGCGCACCCCGGTAGCCGAAGCGCTGCGCCACGTCAGTGCTTATGGTGGCCAGGGCCAGGTCAACCGCTCCACCGCCTGCGCCCGTGGTAATGCCATGATGAGCCAGCTGGATAGCCCCTTCCGGGTGTCCCACTGCCTCAAGCGGGTCGGTGAGCGTGGCGGACGCGAGTGGCAGAAGATCTCCTTCGAGCAGCTGATCGAGGAGATTTGCGAAGGTGGCGATCTTTTCGGTGAGGGGCACGTGGATGGCCTGCGCGCCATTCACGACCACGATACGTTGATCGACCCCGACAACCCGGAATATGGCCCCAAGGCCAACCAGTTGATGGTGATGGAAGCCACCGACTACGGCCGCTCCGATCTGCTCAAGCGTTTCACCATGAACGCTTTTGCCACCCGCAATTACGGCCATCACGGCTCCTATTGCGGGCTCTCTTTCCGCATGGGTTCCGGCGCGGTAATGAACGACCTTGGCAACAACGCTCACGTCAAGCCGGATATTCAGAATGCCCGCTTCATCATGTATATCGGCACCGCACCCAGTCAGGCGGGCAACCCCTTCAAGCGTCAGGGGCGCCTGATTGCCAAAGCCCGCGCCGAGGGCACGCTGGAGTATGTGGTGGTAGACCCGGCGCTCAATGCTTCTACCTCCCATGCTGCTGATCACAACCGCTGGGTGCCCATCCGCCCCGGTACCGACAGCGCCTTCGCCATGGCCATCATCCAGTGGCTGCTCGACAATGAGGGCTATGCGGCGGAGTTTCTGGCGCTACCCGGCAAGGCCGCCGCGGATGCAGCAGGCGAAGCGACCCACTCCAACGCCACCCACCTGGTGATCGATACCGAGAGCCATCCACGTCGCGGCCACTTTTTGCGGGCCAGTGACCTTGGCCTGGCCGAGACCGACAGTGACGCCGACGCACCCATGGTGGTAGCCAACGGCGAGCTGGTGCACAGCGAAGAGGTGATGGCGGCCGAGCTGTTCGTCGAGCGTAACGTCACGCTTGCCGATGGCACTACCGTGCAAGTGAAAAGCAGCATGACGCTGCTGCGCGAAGCCGCCCACGAACATGAGCTGGCGACCTACGCCGAACACTGTGGCATCCCCGAGTCCACTATCATCGAGCTGGCAAGCCGCTATGCCAGCCATGGGCGACGCGCGGTAGTCAATTGCCACGGCGGCATGATGTCGGGCAACGGCTTTTATGCT
>DXFC01000299.1 GCA_019114645.1 Candidatus Halomonas stercoripullorum | reverse complement strand
ACATGCTTGTGCATGGTGAGCCTTCCCCTTGAATGTTCAGCATCATCAGGTGATGTCATCATTGTGGTCTTTAACAGCGTGATATTCTGCAAAAGCGTATAATGCCGACTTTTTCAAGCAATTGAAATTGGGATCATGATGCGCACTACGGTCATCCTGGGCGGCGCCGGAGGCATCGGGCGTACCATTGCCACGTTTTTACTGGAAGCAGGAGAGCAAGTTTTCCTTCTCGACAGGGGGGAAACAAAAGCCCAGGTGGCCCCGCTGCTCGAAAGCTGGCCGGAAAGCTGCGCCTTTGTCGCCTGTGACCTGACCACCGCCGCCAGCATCACCCGCGCCTTCGACCATGTTGCCGCCGAGACGCGCAGCCTGGATGCCTTTATCAACGCGGCTGGCATCATTCGCCGGGGACGGTTTCTCGAAGTGAGTACCGGTGAGCTTGACGAGATGTTGCAAGTCAATATCCGCGGTGTCTACCTCGCCCTGCAGGCGGCAGCCCGGCGACAGCAGGCCCAAGGCAGCGGGCGAATCGTCAATATCGCGTCCGCCCATGGTCTGCGCACCACTGCCGAGCGCTCCACCTATGCCATGTGCAAGGGCGCCATCCTGGCCTTGACCCGGTCGTTGGCAGTAGAGCTGGGCCCACAGGGCATTCTGGTCAACGCCGTCGCGCCCGGCCCGGTCAGCACCGGGATGCAAGACGCGAGCCTGGAATCACGCCAACGCTGGCAAGCCGCAACCCCTCTCGGCCGGGTTGCCAGCGCTGACGAAGTGGCCCGGACAGCGGTGTTTCTGGCCTCGCGCGACAACACCTTCATCAACGGCGAAACCATCGTGGTGGATGGCGGCGCCCACGTTGCCATGTAAGGAAGCGCCGCCGAGGTGGGTCATCTCGAAGTATTCAAGAAAATAGTAGGATGTGTTCCGCGCGTGGAGCAGAAACCACGCTCTTCCCAGTCGGACGACCAATACGTGGCAGGTCTTGCACCGATGAACTGAACACTTTCCCAGCAATGCACGGCGAACATTGTGGACTCCACTCCAGCGACGGCACATCGCGCCAGGCCAGCTGGCAGTATGGTGGCGATATTACCACCTACCTTGGTGTCCGGTTTTATTGAACCACTACACTTCGAGCATCATCGCTTCTCTAAGTTGGGAAGCAAGTACATCGCTAGCTGATACTGGAAACGCAGCTTGGGCTGCTGAATACTGCGGCGCGTCAGGCGCTCAGCCTGCTCGATACGGTAGCGTACGGTATTAGGGTGGACATGCAGTAAACGTGCTGTTTCTCGGTAGTTGCCGCTGTTCTCTATGAAGACTCGCATGGTGTCGATCAGACGAGACTGATGGCGCTGATCATGCTGGAGGAGGGGCTCCAACCATTCCTGCACATAGCTGTAAATTTCGTTTTGAATCGCGGAGTGTGAAAAGATTCGATGGAGACTCGTATCATCGTGCAGTTTCAGCTCGCAGGAATGGCCACTCTGAATGCTATGCCGTAACGCGTATTCGGCCTGTTCCAAGCCTCTCGCCATGCGACTGATAGGCAAAATCTGACTTAGACCAGCATGCCAATGAGCCACACCACCCTGGTGGCCAATATCCTGCAACAACGATTTCATGTAGGCTGCGCCGCCGTCGGCACTAAAATTCG
The DNA here is from genome assembly GCA_019114645.1 of Candidatus Halomonas stercoripullorum. Taxonomy (GTDB): domain Bacteria; phylum Pseudomonadota; class Gammaproteobacteria; order Pseudomonadales; family Halomonadaceae; genus Halomonas; species Halomonas stercoripullorum. The sequence continues at coordinate 16,440 of DXFC01000299.1, read as the reverse complement.
TCTCGGGTCGCTCGGGCACCAGTAGCACGAAACGGGCATTGCCAATCCAGCCTACCAGAATATCTTCGGAGCCCAGCTTCTGGTAAAAAAAATCAGACAAGTTGCGCAACGCGCTTTCCTTCAGACGAGGAAACTTCAAGGCCACGACCAGGTAACGTTCATAAAGCCGGTAACCACGCTCGCGGCCACGCTGCAGTAGCTTTCGATGCGCCGTATCACTAACCCCAGAGTCGAGCAGGGACTGCACGAACTCGTTCTGAACTTCGCGGGCAATACAGCTCTCCGCACGTGACTGCAACAACTTTATGGAAATGGCGTCACGTGCATGCCGTAAGCACCACAGGTCGGACTGCGTCAGGTTCTTTTGTTGATCCAAGAGCACCAACCTACCATTCGCGTCCACGCTAGGGTCCAGGCGGCAACAAATCAATCGCCCCAGGGAGTGTTCCAGCTCGAAAATATCGTGCTTGTCGGTAAGCGGTTTTGTCCGTCGCATGGGTGCCTGCGACAAGGCGGCGAGTGCCGAGGTTACGACGTTTTCGTTCAGATCCGAACTAGCCAGCTTGAGCTGTGCTACGTGACTATGCACGATAACCGGCTTCTGAACGAGACGAGACAGGGCTGCGACAAATTCATGTAAAGTGGCGCCGGACAAAAGCAGATCATTGAAGCTGTTGCGTATCGGTTCCGCGTGCTGAAGAAGCGCCCCGTTGAGTGCCATTACCTCTGCGAAAATTGGATTAATGATATCAATCCAGGCAATTTCATCCGGCAATGAAAGAATTGGTAACCGTACCTCGTCGGCTCGCTGTAGCATGGCGGGCGGTAGCTCAGTCATGAAGCGGTTAAGTTTGATGCCAAGTGCTGCCACTTGACGTGCAGCCATATCATCAACCATTCGGTTAAGCTCAAGCTGGCAACGCATCAACGGGAAGGTTGAGGTCAGCACGAGTTCGTGCCCCTTTAGCCAAGTAACGGCATCCGGCGCGTCGAGCACCGTGACCGAATTCAGCATACGGCTCAAGCCCTTGGCTCCCGCGATGACCTCCACGCCTTGCAGTGCATCGAGCCGCATGGCGTCCCCGACTGTGATCCACATATCTGCACCCCTTATACATTGTTATATTATTTCGTCTTTACGTTGTGTGCATACAGTTAGCGTCAAATGTGTGACGCGTCGAACAGCTTCGTTTCGTGAAACGAGCGAAAACCATGACGTCTCTTGTACGAATGTCACAACGCCCTTGTCAATATTCTGTATGTTTGGTCCATAGACCCTGCTGAGGCGCCTTCCTATGCTTTTATGACAGGAGGCTCTTATGCACATTTTGGATCAACCACGTACTCCAGATGAAAAGGGTACGGATGGCACACAAGAACAACTCGCGCTAGATCCAGTTGCTTTCCTTCAGGCGCTGATACGGTGCAACACCGTGAACCGGGAGGGAAACGAGCAAGCGTTGGCGGACATTTTGTCTGGAGCCTTGCTCACCTGCAGCAATATAGAGCTGCATGAATATCCAATCGAAGAGGGGCGCTGTAACCTCATCGCACGAGTCCGCAGCGAGCGACCTGGACCACGGATCGTCTTGAGCGGCCACTTGGATACCGTGCCCATTGGCAATGTCCCATGGAGCCATGACCCTTTTGCTGCCCACATTATTGATGGTCAGCTGTATGGCCGCGGTGCGGTCGATATGAAGAGCGGCCTCGCGGCACTCTTGTGTGCTTATCTGCGCATCGCTGAGCGTGAACCTGACAGTTGGTGCGGCGAGCTGATCCTGGCGGCGACTTCCTCCGAGGAAACGGGTGCGGAAGGCGCGAAGGTGATGGTTGAGTCAGGCCAGTTACCAGCATTCGACACCATGATCATCGCTGAGCCGACTGACAACCAGTTGGTCATCTCGCACAAAGGCGTAATGTGGATCAAGATAATCAGTCATGGTAAAGCGTCGCATGGATCGATGCCAGCTGCCGGCATCAACGCCATTGACAGGATGCAGCTGTTACATGCGCGGCTATCGAAACGCCTGCGCTGGGACCTGACTCACCCTTTGTTAGGCAGCGCGTCTGCAGAGGTCACCATGATGCGTGCTGGTGTGCAGCCGAACATGATTCCTGACAAGTGCGAAATGACTTTCGATATCCGCTCTTTGCCTGGCCAAGAGCATGCCAGCATTCTCGAAATAGTGCGTGAGGAAATACAGGCTCTAGGAGATAGCGATTCCAGTTGCCGGTTTGACCTGCAAGTACTGCTCGACTTGCCGGCGCTCTCGCCTGCCTTTGGATCACCTCCCGCTTCTCCTGCCGTAGAAGTGGCCTTGAACGTGCTCGAGAAGACGTACGGTCACCCTATGCACGCTCAGGGAGCCCAATATTTTACTGACGGAAGCATTTTTCAACGTATTGGAGGAGATATTTTAGTCCTTGGTCCAGGCTCGCCGTCTCTGGCCCATCAGGTCGACGAGCATGTCCATGTGGACGACTACCTGAAAGCAATCGAGATATACCATCAGATTCTGCTGGCACTTATGGCAAGCAAATAACCAGAACCGCACCAAGCGGACAAGGAGCTACTCATGACAATGATAAAAAAACCACTCCACTATTTTGTTAACCGCACAGCTGTCTTTCTCACCGCCAGCATGTTCATAGCGGGTATAGGCACGGCTCATGCCCAGACGACGCTTAAGGTTGGACACGTTTTTGCGGCTGATCACCCTTGGCAGATCGCACTAAACGGTATGGCTCAAGACGTATCCGAAGCGACCAATGGTGAAGTCGTGATCGAGGTGTATCCAGCGGCCCAGCTAGGTGGTGACCGTGAAATGGCCGAAGGGCTCGGCCTGGGAACCATCGAAATGGGGTTATTTGGTACCGGGGCTTTACAAGTTCTCGATAAACGCTTGATTGTTGAGGAACTTCCTTACGCCTGGCCGACGCGAGAGCATGCCTACCGCGCACTTGACGGTAAGTTGGGCGAAGCCCTGGCCGATGTGCTTAAAGAAAAAAACATCAACACCTTGAGTTGGTGGGAAAGCGGCTATCGACACATCACCAACTCTGTACGCCCGATCGAGACCCCCGAAGATCTTCAAGGGATCAAGCTGCGCGTGCCAGAGGCTGAGTTGCGCGTTGATACCTTCCGTCAATTGGGCGCGTTGCCCACCCCCATGGCCTTCTCGGAAGTCTTTACAGCTTTGCAGCAAGGTGCCGTGGATGGCCAGGAAAACCCTCTGGCAACGATCTATGCGTCTAAGTTTTACGAAGTGCAGGATCACCTAGCACTGTCCGGACACATCTGGGGATCAGCAGTGCTCACGATTTCTGATCGCGCTTGGAACCGGTTGAGCGAAGAACAGCAGAGGCTCCTTCAAGAAGCAGCCGAAAAATGGAAGATCGAAGAGCGCCGAATGATTGTCGAAAGTGATGAGCAGCTGCTAGCAGAGCTTGAAGCAGCAGGCGTACAAATAACACGTCCCGATGCTGCAGCTTTCCAGGAGGCGGTTGCACCGATTTGGGATCAATACGAAGCCGAATTTGGTCGCGAACTGGTCGATTTGGTACGCGAATACTCACAGCAATAAACCTACTGAAAGGTCTAATTCTCCCTCCGCACGCGGCGACTAACGCCCCGTGCGGACACAATAAAAGCGAGCTTGCCCGGCTAATCGTTCAAAGTATGGGGCCGGAGCGTACAGCGCTAATTTTCTAGGGAGTTCGTCTATGTATATCATCAAATCATTGCTTCTGCGGGCCACTCAAGCTCTCGTTATCGGCATGTTGTTAACTATCGTCGTCGTGCTGTCCGCTCAGATTATTGCGCGTTATATTTTCGAGCTTCCTTTAGTTTGGTCAGAGGAGCTGGTATTGGTTCTGTTGGTATGGATCACCTTTTTGGGCTCAGCCCTGGTGCTAGAAAAAAAGGGACACATCAATATTGATTTCGCGCTGCGCTTGTTCCCTGAGCGTCTCCAAAGAGCCATAGAGCTATGTACTGCCGCACTGATGGTGGTGTTCTGCGGAATACTGGTTTTTGGCGGATGGATCATGGTGACGTCCACCTTGGACTCCAACATGCCTGGCTTGAAAATTTCTGTAGCTTGGCTCTATGGGGGCACATTGCTGGGGGGTGCATTGATGTTTCTGACGGCCATAGAACAATTCATCCAACATGTCCGGCCCGCATCCACGCAAGCCACCCTCTCCGAGGCCTGATTCTTATGGTTGCGCTCAGTTTACTTCTTTGTCTTTTAGCTCTGATTCTGCTTAATGTGCCCATTGCGTTTTCCATCGGCATTACAAGTCTGGGCTACCTGTTGCTTAATGACATCAATGTCGCTCTGCTCGCGCAGCGTGCTACTCAAGGCATCTATTCTTACCCCTTCCTGGCCTTACCGTTATTCGTGTTTGCTGGTGCCCTTATGGAGCAGGGTGGCATTACACGACGTTTGATGCGCCTGGCCAACGCCATCATAGGCCATGTGTCTGGCGGGCTGGCAGGTGTTACCGTGATGGGCAGTTCGTTTTTCGGCACCTTATGCGGATCGGCGATCGGCGATACAGCCGCAGTGGGTTCGATTATGATTCCCGCCATGAAGGCCAAACGTTATTCAGCCGGTTTCGCAGCAGCGTTACAGGGGTGTTGCGGCCTTCTTGCGTCGCTCCTTCCACCGAGCCTGACGATGGTTGTGCTAGGTGTAACTGGCAATATTTCGATTAAATCGCTCATGTTGGCCGGTATCCTGCCCGGTTTATTAATGGCTTTAGCCTTGTTAGTGACGGCCATGCTGGTGGCTCGCCGTAAAGGCTACGGTGGCTCAACACGCGCCACACGAAAAGAGCTTTTCATTGCGCTGAAGGAAAGCATACTGCCAATGATGATGCCCGTCATTGTGCTGGGCGGCATTTTCGGCGGCATCGTAACCGTCACTGAGGCTGCAGTACTCGCCGTGGTCTATGTCTTCCTGCTGTCCAAGTTCGTATATAAAGAACTCTCGTTTTTAGATCTGCCACGCGTCGCTCTCAAGACGTTGCACGTCTCGGTGCCGATCCAGCTAATTGTTGCCATTTCGGCTCTATTCGCCTGGATTGTTACCACAGAGCAAATTTCGCAGCACTTCCTCGCTATGTTTGTCGTCCTTACCGAAGACCCCATGGTGTTCTTACTCCTCATCTCGGGCTTCCTACTACTAGCAGGAACGTTCATGGAGAGCAATGCGCTGATCATTATTCTGATTCCGATTCTGATGCCCGTGGTATTGCAGTATGGAATTGATCCGGTTCACTTTAGCGTCGTTTTCATCGTATGCCTTTGCATTGGAGCTGTGACGCCGCCGCTGGGGGTGACGTTAATGACGGCAGCCAGAATTGCTGAAGTTAACGTCGTACATGCCTATCGCGCCCTACCGCCGTTCCTATTGGCCATGGGCTTGATGCTGATAGTGATTTTATTTTTTCCCGACATTGTGACTCTGTTGCCCAGAACGCTGGGCTAGCAAAGACAGAAGGAGATTTATAGATGAAAACTGTTATCCAGATCCGCGAACAAGATCACGTTGCTACCGCCGTGACCGCACTGGAACCGGGCGATACTGCACACGTCACAGGAATTACCAATGGCCAGACCATCCTGGCTCGAGAAGCAATTCCTGTAGGACACAAGATTGCCTTGCGCTTGATTCCACATCACGAAGGGATTCTCAAGTATGGCGAAGTGATTGGCGAAGCAACGACTCTGATTGAGGCGGGTCATTGGGTACACACCCACAATTGCTGGGGATTAAAAGCCCGTCGTTTCTCCTAAGGCCCCTCACGTTTACAGGAATAACAATATGAAGTTTCAAGGGTATCGCCGGGCGGACGGCACCATTGGTATCCGCAACCATGTCCTCATCATTCCTACCGTATCCTGTGTGAACAGAGTGGCGATGGATATCTGCAGCCATACACGTGCAGTTTCCTTTACCCACCCCTATGGCTGCACATTCGATGCAGAAGAAAACAGCACGACCGAGCAAGCCTACATTGGCCATGGCCGTAACCCCAACGTGGGGGCTGTTTTGGTGCTGAGCTTGGGTTGTGAAACGGCATCCGCCCAGCGGGTTGCCGACGCAATCCGGCCTACGGGCAAGCCAGTGGAAATATTGACTGTACAGAAGGCCGGAGGGGCGCGCTCGACGGGACGCCAGGGCATCACGATTGTTGAAAAGCTGCAGCACAAACTGGATCAGATGCCACTAAGCGAAGGTGATATTTCTGAACTCATCATCGCGCTGGAGTGCGGTTCTTCCGATGCTTTTTCGGGGCTGACGGCCAACCCGGCCGTAGGGGAAGCTGCTGATCTGATCGTGGATGCTGATGGCACCGTCGTCCTATCTGAAATTACCGAGATGGTCGGCGCCGAGAACGTGTTAAGCCGGCGCTGCAGCAATGATCAAGTACGAGATGAGCTGCTGTCCTTGATCAAGAAATACGAGATTGACCTGTCGCTCTCGACCGAAGATGACAGCGGTATCTTTATTTCACCGGGCAATGTTGCTGGCGGCTTGACCACTATCGAGGAAAAATCCTTGGGCTGTATCTTCAAGGCAGGAAGTCGATCCATTACCCAGGTTGTGGGCTATGGCGAAAAGCCAACGGAAAAAGGGGTCATAATCATGGACACCCCAGGTTTTGACATTGCCTCGGTCACGGGCAAAGTCGCAGGAGGCGCCCACATGGTGCTGTTTACCACCGGTAAGGGGACGCCCACCGGCTCCCCCATTGCTCCTGTCGTTAAGATTAGTTCGAACAATGACACATTCGAGCGTCTGCATGAAGACACGGACATCAGTACCGGCGACATTCTTGAGGGCACCAAGACGCTGAAGCAGGTGGGCCAAGAAATCTTCGACCTGGTGATGCGCATCGCCAACGGTGAAGAAGCCAAGTGTGAGTATTTCAGCGTTCAGGAATTCGCTATTCCCAATGTCAGTGTGGTTAAAAAAGAAGTGATACATGCAACTCTGTCCAAGCAGGGCGATTACAGGTTCATTCAAACATCATGAAACTTGCCTATATGTACGCCACGCCCGATGTGACCCACATGCAGGTCACTGCCATTCAGGGTGACCCTTTCGAAACACTCGAATACCTGCGTCACACCGGCTACACCGGCGTCGAATTCCTGGTAGCCAACCCCGCTGCCCTGGACGCCGTCATGCTACGCCGCGCTGTTGCAGAAGCTGGGCTTGCCATGCCAGCGGTATGCACAGGGGAAGTTTATGGCCAGGATCAGCTGTCATTCGCCGACCCTGATCCATTGAAACGGGCCGCTGCTATCGATCGCATGAAAGCGGCCATGTCATTAGCGGCAGACTACGATGCCGCAGTGAATATTGGCCGACTACGTGGTCGCTACGTAGAGGGTGTGCCAACCCATCAGACTCTGGACTGGATCGCCGAGGCACTGCATATCTGTACGCGTGACTGTCCCGGTGTACGAGTGGTGATGGAGCCGATCAACCATTTGTACGCCAACTGCTTAATGGGCACGGCCGACATGCTTGAGTTTGTGCGTGAGACGAATCTGCCCGATGTGGGCATCATGCTCGACATGGCTCACATGTTGGTCGAACAGGAGAATGTGGCGGATTCCATCGAAGCGGCCCGTGACTATCTCTGGCACTTCCACGTCACGGATTCAGACCGCTTGCCATTGGGCGATGGTCAGTACGAGGTAGCACCCATCTTAGATATCTTGCGCACTATCGGCTACGACCGCTACGTGACAGTGGAAACATTTCAGATTCCTGATGCTCAACACGCTGTGCAGGCTAGCTATCATCACCTTCTCCCCTATTTTAGTTCTTCTACAGTCTAACCCTTAACGAATACGGGACACCGCTGTGTTCCGCAACAAAACCAAGGAGTGTACACGATATGAAAATCGCCCGAATCCTAAAAGATGGTACTCCGCACTTTGCAGTTGTTGAGAATGAAGAAGCGCGGCTCTTGGCCAACGAAACGTTCGACTCCCTGGTAGATGAGGTTTTAACGACAGACACAAGCCTGCCCTTGAGTGATGTACAACTCCTGCCGCCGGTGCATCCCGGGAAGCTAGTATGCGTCGGGCTGAACTACCTGCTGCATGCCAAGGAAAGCGGTGTACCCGTACCAGACGAGCCTATGCTTTTCATGTGTTCAAGCGAAGCCATCGTGGCCGACGGCGATCAGATCGAGTTAGATAGCCTGGACAAACGTATCGATTTCGAAGCGGAAATTGCGATCGTTATCTCCCGTCAAGCCCGTCGTATCAGCGCTGCAGAAGCGCCCCACTACATATTCGGCTATAGCTGTGCCAATGACGTTTCCAACCGAGACTTGCAACGACAAGATGGACAGTTCACACGGGCCAAGTCCTTCGACACTTATAAACCGCTGGGACCGTGGATCGAGACTGAAATCGACCCTAGCAATTTAGCTATTAAATTGTGGCAGAACGGTGAGCTCAAGCAGTCTTCCTTCACAAGTGACATGATATTCTCCATTAACGAGATTGTCGCTTTTGTCAGCAGCATCATGACACTCAAGCCCGGTGACGTTATATTGACTGGCACCCCTTCTGGGGTAAGCCCCATGGCCCCTGGAGACCATATTGAGATAGAGATCGAAGGTATTGGCCGTTTAAGTAATACTGTGATTGCGCCGAAGGTTTGATACTGGTAGGAATGGAACTCGGAGCAGGCGGCTTTAGGTGTGTTGAGGGCAAAATAACATCTAGAACGATTGGCATTACTCGACCTGCACAGGGTGTGAGACGAACTGGTTGACTCAGAACTTTTTGTTTACTTCAAGCCGCTTCTTGTGAAGTGGCCCCTTCAGAGCAGCATAGCCTATAGTGTCGCTCTGGAGGGGGCCTTCATGAGCTGAGTACCGAACTCTTTCAAAAGCTGAACCGATGAGCGCAAGACCCTGCGAGCATGAGTCTTTCAAGAGCAAAAATATGGTTACCCACGTGGCTCTACCCCCTTTAAATCCCATTTGGCTGGCAAGATCGACGATACTGATCCGGCCCTTTGTCCGCCCGCCGCTTGGACGCCTTACGGAAACTTGCTGAATCACTGAACCCAAACAGGCTCGCAATACCCGACATTATGTCGGGTCCCGTGTGATTAACCACCCGTTTGGTAAATAACCCTGGCCGCTTGGCCTGCCATTCCTTCATCGCCTTGATCGACGATTGATGATGCAGCGCCTTCTGCGGAATATGGTGATTGTACAGTCAGCAGTACCGTTTTAGCGTTTGCCCCAAGTCTCCACCAAAAGTATAGCGTCGAGTTGCCATAACGTCACTTATTTGGCCGTTGACCTGCCAAGGTAGAAAAGCGCCTCCGTCACGAGTTCAGAGACACTTTTCTATAGAGGTATTTATATAAGCGACACTCAGTCTACCGCTTTCGCCACGTTCAGGGGTTTGTGGACCGCTTACCGTAATCAAATACCGAAGGCCACTTTGGCCACATCCCGATAGCGCTTGGCAAAGTGCACTGTCATGCCCTCCTTGAGGTAGTCGGGCAACTCGTCGTAATCGCGGCGGTTGGCTTCGGGCAGGATCACTTCATAGATCTTGCTGCGCCGTGCCGCAATGATTTTTTCGCGAATACCACCCACCGGCAGCACATGCCCGGTCAGGGTCAGTTCACCGGTCATGGCCAGTGGCCGGTCGAGCGCCTGGTGACGCGCCAGTGACAGCAACGCCGTGGTCATGGTGACCCCTGCCGAAGGGCCATCCTTGGGCGTTGCCCCTTCAGGCACGTGCAGGTGAACAAAAGCCGAATCAAAGAAGTCGGCATCGGCGCCATACTCGGTCAGGTGGCCCAGGGTATAGCTATAGGCAATGCTGGCTGACTCCTGCATCACCTCGCCGAGCTTGCCGGTCAATTTGAAACCCCGATCCAGCGCGTGCACCTTGCCCGCCTCGATGGGCAGAGTGGCACCGCCCATGGCAGTCCAGGCCAGGCCGGTCACCACGCCTTCGCCCTTGAGCACCTGCTCCTGACGGAACAGCGGTGCGCCCAGATACTCTTCCAGATTCTTGACTGAAATGCGCACCGATGCCTGCTCATCCTCCAGCAACTTGACCGCCGCCTTGCGCACAATGCTATGCAGCTGTTTTTCGAGCTGACGTACACCTGCCTCGCGGGCATAGCCTTCGATCACCTGACGCAGTGCCGCCTCGGTAAGGTTGATGCGCTTACGCGGGATCTTGTTACGCTTCAGCAGCTTGGGCCACAGGTGATGCTTGGCAATGGCCACCTTCTCTTCAGCGATATAGCCCGACAGGCGAATCTGTTCCATCCGGTCAAGCAACGGTCCGGGAATGGTATCCAGCGCGTTGGCGGTACACACGAACAGCACTTTGGAGAGGTCCAGGCGGACATCCAGATAGTGATCGAGGAACTCGACGTTCTGCTCCGGGTCGAGCACTTCGAGCAGTGCCGATGCCGGGTCGCCCTGGAACGACCTGCCCAGCTTGTCGATCTCGTCGAGCATGATCACCGGGTTTTCGACCTCGACCTCCTTGAGTGCCTGCACCAGCTTGCCCGGCATGGCACCGATGTAGGTGCGCCGGTGGCCCTTGATCTCAGCCTCGTCGCGCATGCCGCCCACCGAGAAGCGGTAGAACTCGCGCCCTAGCGCCTCGGCAATGGAGCGGCCAATGGAGGTCTTGCCCACCCCGGGCGGGCCGACGAGCAGCAGGATCGAGCCGCCTACATCACCCTTGAAAGTGCCCTCGGCAAGGAACTCAATGATGCGCTCCTTGACGTCCTTGAGACCGTCATGATCACGATCCAGCACCGCCCGGGCCTGAGCCAGGTCCAGCTTGTCCTGGCTGTGTACGCCCCAGGGCATGGAGGTCAGCCAGTCGAGATAATTGCGGGTGGTACCGTATTCCGGCGAGCCGGTTTCCAGCACCGAGAGCTTGTCGAGCTCCTCCTCGATGCGGGTGAGTACCTTGGGCGGCACCACCAGCCCTTCGAGACGATCCCGAAATGTATCAACGTCGTTTTCGCGGTCATCCTTGGAGATGCCCAGCTCGCGCTGGATCACCTTGAGCTGTTCGCGCAGGAAAAACTCGCGCTGGCGCTCCTGCATCTGGGCATTGACCTGTTCGCTGATCTCGCCCTGCAACTCGGCGACCTCGATCTCCTTGCGCAGCAGCGGCAGCACCTTCTCCATCCGCGCCTGTACCGGCAGGGTTTCCAGTACGGCCTGCAGCTCGCGTCCCTTGGCCGAAGTAATCGCCGCAGCGAAATCACTCAGCGGCCCTGGCTCATGCGGGCTGAATCGGTTGAGATAGTGTTTGAGCTCTTCGCCATACAGCGGATTGATCGGCAACAGCTCCTTGATGCCATTGATGATCGCCATGGCGTAGGCGCGGGTTTCGTCATCATCGGCCTGGACCGGCTCGCGGGGGTAGGTCACCTCGACCAGATAGGGCGGCTTTTTCGACAACCAGCGTTGAATACGAAAACGCCGCAATCCCTGGGCGATGAACTGCATCTGCCCTTCGTCAGCATGCAGTTTGTGCACCTTGACCGCTGTCCCAATCTCGGGAAAGTGGTCGTGTTCCAGTTCGTCCACCGAAACATCGCCGACAAAAGCCAACCCCAGCGTATGGTGGGGGGTATTGCCCAGCCGGCGCATCGTCTCTTCCCAACGCTCGCGGTTGATTACCAGCGGCTGGACCTGAGCCGGAAAGAAGGGACGGTTGTGAACCGGTAGCAGGTAGATACGCTCGGGCAGATAGTCACTGGCGGGCACCACGGCATGACTGGTCAACTCGCTGGCGGCGTCATTGCCCCCCATCACCTCGCCATCGGAGCCCATCAGCTCATCGCCCTCCCCCGTTGCCCGCTGCTTGATGTCCTCATCCTGATCGTAATCGCTCATTGAGACCTCATCCTGAAACTGACCGGCGTAATGCCTATTGTCATGTGGAATGCGGGCACTGAAACGGAACTTCAAGTCTCGCGAGAAACCTCTTAACGCCACAGGGGAGGCAAGGGGCGTCCATTCACCCGCACTTGCCCGCGTCCAATGTCGATCTGCAAGGTGCGGGTATCCAGCGGCAAACCCAGCCAAAGCGCTACTACGGTGGGCAACTCATGCCAGACAAAGTCCCCGTCAAGACGTTGGCGCCAGCGTTGCTGAACGGCGGGGTCATCAAGCTCGGTCAGGCTCAACAGCTCAGGCTGGCGACCATCCAGGAACAGGGCTCCATCCACCTTGGCGGACAACCCCAGCATAGGACTGTCCAGCTCCAGCAGTGACAGGTCCAGACGGGGCGAATCCTCAAGCAGGCTCAGCAGTTGAGGTTCGAGTTCAGCCAGCAGCATATCGCGTGTCATCTGCTGGCCGCCATTGGCGGCCAGGGTACGCAGCCGCAGCATGACACTGCGCAAGGCATCGGCGTTGAGCCGCGACAGCTCGGCATCCACCCGGCCCGCCAGCAACAGCTGCTCGGCGGTGTGAATCTCGCCCAGATCGAGTTGCAACTGCATCCTGAGCTCGCGCTCATCGAGAATGATTCGCTGCGCCAGCTGAATATCACTGGCATCCAGCTTCAGTTGGGGTTGATGCCAGGCCAGGGTTTCGAGGTGCAGGTTATCTAGTTGATGGAAGGCGTGCGCACCGGCGGTATAGGCATACTCGCTGTTCAGCGTGGCCAGACCGGCTTCCAGCCGCACATCGCCATCACTGAGCACCCATGGCAAGAACTGGGCCCGTAGTTGCCAGCTACCCCGCTCACCACTGAAACGCAACGTGCCCCCTTGAAGGGACAATTCACGGTCTTGCTGGGTAATGTGCATGGGGGCGAGGCGCAGTCCTCCTTCGAGCTGGCGCGACAGGGTGCGGTAACGGGCTTCCCACAGCGGAGAAGACGACGCCAGGGCGTCGTCAAAAAAGCGCACTCCATCGGGCCCATGGTGTAGCGTTACATCACCATTGAGATAGGTATTGAGGACGCCATGGCGAGCGCGATAGGACACTTCCAGTTGCCAGCTATCCTCGAGCAGCGGTGCCAGACGGATATGTCCTGTCGATACCCACCAGCCACGCTCGATGTCCACTCGCTCGATCTCCAGCTCCCCCCGCGCCTGCATGTCCTCCAGGGCGAGTGACAGCTCTCGCTCGAAAAACCAGCCAGAGGCCGCCTGACCAGCCATCCAGGCCAGCAGGCCCCCGATCAGCAGGGGAACGATCAGCCGTTCCTTGCGCATCGTTTCGCCTCCATGTCGATAGTCATGCGCTACATCGTGCAACCATACTTAACACTTTACGTTAAGCAATGCTGTAGCGACCGCCAAGCAAAACGATTTTTTAATGCAGCCAGAGCCACAGGTGCATGGTGCTCCAGGCATAGATGCCAGCGAGTACATCATCGATCATGATACCGAAGCCCCCCGTGACACGGCGATCAGCCCAGCGAATGGGCCAGGGCTTGAACACGTCGAAGATACGAAACAGCACAAACCCCCACAAGGCCGCCTCCCAGGAGAAAGGCACCGCCGCCATGGTGATCCAGTAACCGACGAACTCATCCCACACGATACCGGAGTGGTCGTGCACGCCGAGGTCCTTCGAGGTCTTGTCGCATAGCCAGACGCCAACGACAAAGGCGACTCCCACCAGCGACAGATACCAGCCAAGTGTTAGCTCCGACAGCAGCCAGTAGAAAGGAATAGCCGCCAGGGTGCCGAACGTGCCTGGCGCCCAGGGGGCGGCGCCACTGCCCAGACCAAAGGCGAAGAAGTGTACCGGGCGCCGCCAGACACTTTGCGGACAGCGATTCATGACGCCGTTCCCCGGAAGTGCTGCCAGCCCTGCTTGCCGGCGACACTGACCCCGCTCACTCCGCTGCCTTCGTGCAGAGTGCCAATCGGGGTCAAGGCCAAATGTTGCGCTGCCAGCCGTCGTTGGGCCTCAGCCCATGCCGCCGGCGGCACGCTCACCAGAAGTTCGTAGTCATCACCACCGCACAGAGCCGCCTGCCGCGCCTCATGTTCGCCCAGTTCGTCACTCAGGCCTTCCGCCAGCGGCAAGGCGTCGGACTCAAGCCGGGCACCCACCCCAGATGCGGTCAATAGATGGTCGAGGTCGGCCAGCAAGCCATCCGAAATATCGATGGCGGCATGCGCCAGGCCACGCAGGGCCAGGCCGGCCGCAAGCCGGGGCATGGGCTTGAGATAACGCTGCAGTAACGGGTGGGCCAGGTCTCGTTCGCCGCGCTGCCATAATGCCAGGCCACCGGCACCACCGCCGAGGGCACCTGTCACCGCCAAGATATCACCGGCCTGCCCGCCACCACGGGTCAGGGCTGCCTCCGGCGACACTTCGCCCATCACGGTAACACTCACGGCAAGCTCGCCACGGCTCACATCACCGCCCGCCAGCACCGTGCCGGTGGTGGCGCACAGGGCATGAAAGCCGTGGGCAAAAGCCGCTAGCCAGGCGTCATCGTTACGCGCCAGGGAGAGCGCCATCAAACACCAGCGTGACTCGGCTCCCATGGCCGCCAGGTCGCTCAGGCTGACCGCCAGCGCACGGTGACCAATGGCCTCTGCCGGTGCATCGACAGGAAAGTGTATGTCAGACACCGAGGTATCAACACTGACTGCCAGTTGCTGTCCCGGACGTGGCGCCAATAGTGCGCAGTCGTCACCAACGCCAAGCGGCACTCCGGCCCCAGGGCCAGGAGCAGCAGGCGTCAAGTAGCGAGCGATCAGTTCAAACTCACTGGCCACCTGATTCCCCTTCAGCCGCGACGCGCCCTGACCTCAGCGCTACGCAGCCGGGCGGCAAGCTTGTCGAGAATACTGTTGACATACTTGTGCCCGTCAGTGGCGCCAAAGGACTTGGCCAGCTCGACGCCTTCATTGATGGCTGCCCGATAGGGGACTTCCAGCCGGCGACCCAGCTCATAGGTGCCCAGACGCAAGATGGCCAGCTCGATCGGATCAAGGTCTTCCAGGCGCCGGTCGAGTAGCGGCGCAATGGAGGCATCGAGCTCATCCCGAAAACGTATCACGTTGTGCAGTAATTCATGAAACAGTGCCAGATCGGCAATCTGCATCACCTTGGCCCAGTTCTCGTGATCTTCGAGATCTTCATCGGCCGGCTGACTGCGAAACTCCGCCTCAATGGCGGCCGCCGACTTGCCGGTCATGTGCCATTGGTAGAGCCCTTGCACCGCCAGCTCACGAGCCGCGCGTCGCGCTTGCTGACCCGCCGAAGGGGGCCGCTTGGGGCGCGTTACACTCATGAATCCACTCCGTCATCCTCGTCGTCGCCAGCGCCAAAGCTGCGCAGCAACGAGACCATCTCCATGGCGGCCATGGCCGCTTCGGCGCCCTTGTTACCGGCTTTGGTGCCCGAACGCTCAACCGCCTGCTCGATCGAGTTGACCGTCAGGACGCCATTGGCAACGGGCGTATCGAATTCAAGTTGCAGGTTGCCCAGTGCCGTGTTGCAACCGCCGGCGACATACTCGAAATGCGGTGTACCCCCGCGAATGACGGCGCCCAGGGCGATGACCGCGTCGGGGCGTGCCACCTGCAGTGCCCGCTTGACCGCCAGCGGCAGCTCCCAGGCACCCGGGACATGCACAATATCGATGTTGCCCACATCGACGCCGTGGCGAATCAAGCTGTCCACGGCACCTTCGACCAGGCTGTCGACAACATGATGATTGAAGCGTCCCACCACGATCACGTAATGGGCGTCGACGTCGACGAAGTTACCTTCCAATTGAGACAGGGTATGCATCGCTCGTTCCTGCTGAAAATGGTGCTGCTGAAAATAGTTCGCTCAAGCTATCGGTGAAGGCGACTACGACTCCGTTCCGCCTGCCCCTGGCGCGGTACCGTCCCGTTCGCCCGGTGCGATGATTTCCACCACCTCGAGATCGAAGCCCGACAGCGCCGAGAATTTCCACGGCGAACTGAGCAGCCGCATGCGCCCTACACCCAGCAGACGCAAGATTTGTGAACCGGTACCAATGGTCAGGTAGTTACCGGCACCATCGGAAGCACTGGTGCGCGGCAAGCGGCGACGCTCCAAGAATACCTCCAGCTGGTCACGCAGGCTCTGGCGCGGCCGGGAATCATCCAGCAGCACAAAGACGCCATGCTCCGCCCCGGCAACCTCTTGCAGCGCTGTGTGTGCCGTCCAGCTAAGGTTTTCGCCACGCTGAAGTTCCAGCACATCGCGCATGGTATTCGCCAGATGCACCCGTACCGTGGTCAAGTCATCCTGGCTTGGGCTGCCCTTGACCAACGCCAGGTGATGCGCATCCTGAATACGGTCATGAAAAACGTGCAGGCTCAGTTTTCCAAAGGCGGTGTCGACCAGGCTTGATTCCACCGGCTCCACGGTACGCTCATTGTGAATCCG
>DXFC01000298.1 GCA_019114645.1 Candidatus Halomonas stercoripullorum | reverse complement strand
ACCCAGGTCGTCCCGGCCAGCATGTACTGCACGATAATTGCCACAGCGAAAATCAAGCCGGCCACAAAACCACCGCCCGGTAAATTATGTCCGCGCATGAAGAAGTAGCCTGCGATAAGCAGCATGATCGGGAAGAGCGCACGTAGATAAACGCTGGGTACCAGCAGGAAGCCGCGCTCAACCTGCTCGGCAGGCGTCTGGCCCGCCGCCGGGTCAACACTGTTAGCCTGTTGGGAGGGAATCGGTATGCTCTCAGGTGCCGGACGGAAACGCCGCAGGAGGGCATATACCGTCAGTGCAACAATCACCAGCACGACGATCTCACCTAGAGTATCGAAGCCACGGAAGTCCACCAGCAACACATTGACCACGTTGCTACCACCGCCCCCCGACAGGGCATGGGACAGGAAAAAGCCTGAAATACCATCCGGCGATGCCGGCCGTACCAGAACCGCATAGCTCAGCACACTCATGCCGAGCCCCGCCGCCACGGCAATGACCATATCCCGTGAACGCCGCAGCCAGGCACGGCGTGGCGTAAGCATATTGAGTGCCTTTGGCGTGATACGGGGGGGTAGCCAGCGCAGCCCGAGCAAGATCAGCACTGTCGTCACGGTCTCCACCATGAGCTGGGTCAATGCCAGGTCCGGCGCTGACAGCCAGAGGAAAGTCGCGCTTGTCACAATGCCGGTTCCCCCTACCAGACATAGCGCGGTCAGGCGGTGGTACTTGGCCTGCCAGGCGGCCCCGACCGCACAGGCACAGCCGATCACCCAGAGCACCACGAACAGCAACGAAAACTCCCCCTCAAAAGAGGGCACCAGGGTCATCAGCGGCCACACCAGCGCCAGGGGCACAGCGATCAGCAAGACGATCATCAGCGCCAATTGCGGTTGCAGGCGTCGCGTGCTCAATAGCTTCTCCAGGAAGCCGGCCGTCGACATCAGGCGCAACATGGTGCTCTCGTAGATCTCCTTGCCATTGACCCGGTCCAGCAGCGGCACCCGGTCGGATTGAATCAGATTGAAGCGACGCCGCAGCAGCGTGTAGAACGCCACGCCCCCCACCAGCGCCACCACACTCATCAATAGTGGCAAGTTGAAACCGTGCCACAAGGCCAGGCTGTATGACGGCGTCTGCGCGCCAAGCACCGCGACCACGGCGTTATTAAGCAGCGGGCCGACGCTCCAACCCGGAGCCACCCCCACCACCAGACAGCACAACACCAGAAACTCGACCGGAAAACGCATCCAGCGAGGCGGCTCATGTGGCACCTTGGGCAAATCGGTTGCCAGTGGACCGAAGAACACATGCAGAAAGCGCAGCGAATACGCCACCGCGAAGATACCCATCAACAACGCCGCCAGTGACATGCCCCAGTTGCCTGGCCCACCCACCAGCAGCGCCTCGGCAAAGAACATCTCCTTGGAGAGGAAACCGTTGAGCAGGGGTACACCGGCCATGGCGGCAGTCGCCACGATAGCCAGCGTGCCGGTATAGGGCAGCACACGGTAGAGGCCACGTAGCTTGCGCATATCCCGGGTGCCGCTCTCATGATCGATGATGCCCGCCGCCATGAATAGCGAAGCCTTGAAGGTAGCGTGGTTGAGCGTATGGAAAATCGCCGCCACGATACCCAGCGTGGACCCAATGCCCAGCAGCACGGTAATCAAGCCCAGATGGCTAATCGTCGAGTAAGCCAGCAGCCCTTTGAGGTCGTTCTGGAAGATCGCCGCATAGGCACCAATCAGCAGTGTACATACCCCTGCCCCGGCGATAATCCAGGACCATTCCGGGGTTCCCGACAGCACCGGCCATAACCGCATCAACAAGAAGACGCCCGCTTTGACCATGGTGGCGGAGTGCAGGAAGGATGACACCGGCGTAGGCGCCGCCATGGCATGAGGCAGCCAGAAATGAAAAGGAAACTGGGCACTCTTGGTCAGGGCACCGAGAGCGATCAGTATCAGGGTCGGCACGTACAGGCCGTGTTCACGCACCATGTCACCCGAGGCCAGCACCGCATCCAGCGAATAGCTGCCGACGATGTGGCCCAGCATGAGCACACCCACCAACAGGCATAGCCCACCGGTGGCAGTCACGGTAAACGCCATGCGCGCCCCACGCCGGGCGTCAGCACGGTGGTGCCAGTAGCCGATCAGCAGAAACGAGGTCACGCTGGTCAACTCCCAAAACACCACCAGCTGGATCAGGTTGCCTGACAGCACGACACCCAGCATCGAGCCCATGAAGGCGAGCAAAAACGAGAAGAAGCGTGGCACCGGATCGTCCGGTGACATGTAGTAGCGTGCGTAGATCACCACCAACACGCCAATACCCTGAATCAGCATCGCAAACAGCCAGGCCAGGCCGTCCAGACGCAGGGTAAAGTCGAGCCCGTAGGCGGGCAGCCAGGTGGCATGGAAGCGTACCGCTTCACCACTGCCAGTCTGGGCATACAAATAAAGCGTTACCAGCAAGCCGAACATGGCCACACCACCCGCCAGCCATGACTCCCGATTGCGGGCATTGGCGGGCATCAGGGCGGCAATGACACTACCGATGAAAGGAACAAGAATCAGAAAAAGTAGCAGCATGGCTCTCGGTCTCGGGCAAGCGTGAATCAAAACGTCTTGTCGGCAGCCACAGGCCGCGAGCCAGAGTCTTGCGGAAGGATACACATCACATCAAAGATCTGCTTCGACCAGCATCAAATGCATGAACCAAGAGTTGCGATATGTTTTCTAGTCTCTAAACCCCGGACTCCAGATGGCGCTGCGTCGACCCCAGCTTTTTTATAAACTTACGCGACAGGCGCAGCGCGTACAAGCGCAACCTGCTGAATTACATGAAAGAAAACCACACAATTACGACCAGAAGCCCGGAGCGCAAGCAACACGCCAGCGCTCCGCCAACCTGCACCCACTCAAAAATGGGGTTTTAACTGCTGTACCAATGCCTTATACAGACGTGGCCCGGCAGCCATCAGCAGGCCTTCGGTTTCCACTCCCGGCTGACCATTAGGCGCTCCTGTCAACGCCCCGGTCTCCTTGAGCAGGAGTGAACCGACCAGGCGGTCCTGCTCTTCAACTCCCAGTACAAACGCGATGTCCACACGCCCCGAGGCCAGCTCGACCATATCGAGCAAGCCGCTGCCTGTTGCCAGCTGCGTTTCGATTTGCGGGCCAAGCTGTTGAATCAGTGTCAAATAGGCAGGCAGATGGCGGGCACGCAGCCAGCTCTCGGGCAGGCTCATGGCCACCCGCGAACCCGGCACGGCAACGCTCTTGCTCACCCGAAGGCGTTTACCGTTATGCTGAGCGCCACGGCCACGACTGATCAGGTACTCGTCATCGCTGAATGGACAGATCACCACCGCATGCTCCGGGCGACCTTTCACCAGGCACACCACTGACAGCGCAAAGCCACTGCCGGCCACGCCCAAGGTGGAGTATCCATGGAAAGGCTCAATACGCCATTCGACATCCCGCCCCTCGCCTTCTCCGGCGCGGTGAGGAGTGAAGCGACCCATGAGACCATGTTGCGGGTAACCACGGTTGAGCTGCCGTACGATCAACGTTTCGGCATTGCGCGCAGTGTCTTCCAGCAGGCGCTCTAAATTATGTTCTTCGTGGGCATTTTCAATGCGCTCACGAATGCGCAAAAACTGTTCGGCGGCGCTGCGCGTGGCGCGCAACGCAAATTGGACCATCGGATGCATGATCGGGGCCTTGGAGCGTCGGTGGTGTTAAAGAACAGGCTAGCCCGACTCCGTGAACGGATCGAGCATGTGGCGCGCATGCTAGCAGAATGGCATGACAGACGCCATTATCATCGGCGGGCATGCTAAACTCTCGCCCCTGTTTTTTGCACTCTATTCACCTGTACGTCAGAGGCAGCCCCATGCTCGACCGCATTCGCATCGTGCTGATCGGCACCAGCCACCCCGGCAACATCGGCGCCACCGCCCGGGCCATGCATAACATGGGGCTCAGCGAGCTGGCGTTGGTCGCGCCGCGTTGCGAAGCCGTAACCAGCGAGAGTATTTCGCGCGCCTCGGGGGCCGACCACCTGGTGCATGCCGCGCGCACTGTCGCCACTCTCGAAGAGGCCGTGGCTGACTGCACCTGGGTCGTCGGCGCCAGTGCCCGTTCACGCACCCTGCCGTGGCCAATGATCACACCACGCGAGCTGGGCCAAAGCCTGCCGGCCGAACTCAATCAACACAAGTTCAATCCCCCAGGGCACGGCGGCCACGAACCGCGGCTGGCGCTAATCTTCGGCCGTGAAGACAGCGGTCTTTCAAATGCCGAACTACAGCGCTGTCATACCCATGTTCACATTCCCACCAACCCTGATTTCAGCTCGCTCAACCTGGCCGCCGCCGTACAGCTGTTGGCATATGAATGCCGCCTTGCCGCACTTGCCACGCAGCCAATGGAACCAACGGACGAGGCCCGTAGCGAACCCTTGGCCAGCCACACAGAGCTGGAGCGCTATTTCGAGCACCTTGAGCGCACCCTGATCCGCATCGGCTTTCACGACCCGGCCCTGCCGCGCCAGCTCATGGCCCGCCTGCGTCGCTTTACCTTGCGCGCCCGCCCCGAACGCATGGAACTCAACATCCTGCGCGGTATACTGACTGCCACAGAGCAGTGCATTCATCCGCAAGAGCGCAAAAAGCCCTAGCGGCACTGCCTTGAACACGCATTGACGCATCCCCATATCGTTATGCTTGAATCACTGCTCAAGCCCACGCCATCAAGGACCGCCGCATGTTTCAACGCCTGCGCGAGGACATCAACAGCGTTTTCGACCGTGACCCGGCGGCACGCAACTTCCTCGAAGTGCTCACCAACTATCCGGGACTGCATGCTCTGCTGCTGCACCGCCTCGCCCACTGGCTGTGGCGCAAGCGCCTGAAATGGCTGGCGCGGACCCTGTCGACCTTCTCGCGCTGGCTGACCGGCATCGAGATCCACCCCGGTGCGGTGATTGGACGACGCTTCTTCATTGATCACGGCATGGGAGTGGTGATCGGTGAAACAGCCATCGTCGGTAACGATGTCACGCTCTATCAAGGAGTCACCCTGGGCGGCACCAGCTGGAACAAGGGCAAGCGTCACCCGACCCTGGAAGACGGCGTGATCGTCGGTGCCGGTGCCAAGATTCTGGGACCTTTCTCCGTCGGTGCCGGCGCCAAGGTCGGCTCCAATGCCGTGGTGACCAAAGAGATCCCCGCCGGAGCCACAGTCGTCGGCATCCCCGGCAAGATCGTCAAACGTGCCGACCCGGATGTCTCCGAAGCCCTCTCCGTCGACCCGGCCCGCCGCGAGGCAATGCGCCAGAAATTCGGCTTCGACGCCTACGGCATCAGCGAAGACATGCCAGACCCCATGGCTCGCTCGATCCAGGCCATCCTCGATCACATGCATGTCGTGGATGAGCGCCTCGAACACATGTGCGCCACCTTGCGCAAACTGGATGCCAGCTACCGCGCGGGCGAGCTGCCGACGCTGCGTGACGAAGATTTCGCCGAGATACTCGCCGATGTCGATGCCGGCTGTGGCCCACCCGCCACCAAAACCGACCCCGACACGGGTCCGGACAGCACAGAGCGAGACCCGCGTAAAGATTGACCATTCTGGTCAGGTTTGCACATAATGGTCTCAAGTGCTGATTCGTTAGACCTGTCGCTGCCTTGACTCGTCGCTTCGCCTGAAGGGACCGCCATGCGTTTGACTACCAAGGGACGCTATGCCGTCACCGCCATGCTTGACTTGGCCCTGAATGCCGATAAAAGCCCCGTCACGCTGGCTGATATTTCGCGCCGTCAGGAAATCTCGCTGCCCTACCTGGAACAGCTTTTTTCCCGTCTGCGGCGTGCCGGCCTGGTCAACAGCATCCGCGGTCCGGGTGGCGGCTACCTGCTGGCCGCAGTGCCCGAAGAGATCTCGGTTGCCCGCGTGATCGACGCGGTGGACGAATCTGTCGACGCCACACGCTGCCAGGGCCTTGCCGATTGCCAGCGCGGTGATACTTGCCTGACCCACCATCTGTGGCACGACCTGTCCGCACAAATACGCGGCTTCCTGGATGGCGTCACTCTGGGGCAACTGGCCCAGCATCGCGAGGTCCGCCACATCGCCGAACGCCAGCTACAGCGCCAGCACGTCAACACTGGCGCTCAAGTAGACAACAAGTCTCGCAACAGCTCACGCTCCGCCAACGACACCATAGTGACCTCTTCGCTGTGACCATGAATGCTCTTGTCTATCTCGATTATGCCGCCACCACGCCGGTCGATCCGCGTGTCGCCGAGGTCATGGGCCGCCACCTCACCCTGGAAGGCACCTTTGCCAACCCTGCCTCACGCAGCCACATGCTGGGCTGGCAGGCGGAGCAGGCCGTCGAGAACGCCCGCCGCCAGGTAGCCGACCTGATTGGCGCCGACCCTCGCGAGATCGTCTGGACCAGCGGCGCCACCGAAGCCGACAACCTGGCCCTGACCGGTTTCATGCGTGCCAACCGCGAGCGTGGCCGCCACCTGGTGACTTCAACCATTGAGCACAAAGCGGTGGTGGATACCGCCACCGCCCTCGAGCACGAAGGCTTCGAGGTTACCTGGCTGACACCCGGCGCCGATGGCTGCATCACACCCGATCAACTGCGCCAGGCCATGCGGCCCGATACCATTCTGGTATCGCTGATGGCGGTGAACAATGAGTTGGGTAGCATCAATCCGCTGGCGGAGCTGGCCGAAATAACCCATGCCGGCGGTGCGGCCCTGCATGTCGATGCCGCCCAGGGTGTAGGCCGCCTGGATCTCGATGTAAAACGCCTGGGCATCGATCTGATGTCGCTCTCCGGCCACAAGGCATACGGACCCAAAGGCATTGGCGTACTGTATGTTCGCCGCAGCCCCGAGATCAGCATCGAGCCACTGATCCACGGCGGCGGTCATGAGCGTGGCATGCGTTCCGGCACCCTGGCCACCCACCAGATCGTCGGCATGGGTGAAGCTTTTGCGCTGATCCATGCCGAAGCCGAGGCCGACCAGGCCCGTATCCTGGCGCTGCGGAACCGACTGCTTGAGGGGCTGTCTGATCTGGAAGGTGTGGTTTGCAATACCGCCATCGATGCGGCGGTCCCCAACATTCTCAACCTGGCTTTTGAGGGCGTTGACGGTGAGTCACTGCTGATGGCACTGCGCAATCTCGCCGTGTCGACCGGATCAGCCTGCAACTCCGCCAGCGTCGAGCCCTCTTATGTACTGACTGGCATTGGCGTACCGCGTGCACTGGCCCTGGCTTCGCTCCGCTTCAGCTTCGGCCGCTTTACCACTGAAGCCGACATCGACGCGGCTCTTGCGGCCATTCGCCATGCTCTGCCGGGACTGCGACGATAGCCTTTCAGTTCATCACTTTGCTGCAGGAGGTTATATATGGCCCAGCTTGCAATTAGCACATCCGCCGCCGAACAGATCCAGCGCGTTCTCGAAGAACGTGGTCATGGCCTGGGACTGCGCGTCTCGGTCAAGCCGAGCGGTTGCTCCGGTTACAGTTACGTACTCGACTTTGCCGATGAAGCCGCCAGCAATGATACCGTCTTCGAGGAACACGGCGTCAGCGTTTTCGTCGCCCCCGAGGCGCTCGAGATGATCGATGGCAGTGAAGTCGACTATGTCTCGGAAGGCCTCAACCGCTTCTTTCGTTTCAACAACCCCAACGTCAAGGACGAGTGCGGCTGCGGTGAAAGCTTTACCGTCTGAACAACGATTGTTCAACGTCGACTCGCGGCGGTATACTTTGCACCCATTGATGCCTGCCGCCGTGCCGTAGCTCACGCACCGAACGCAGCGGAAATTTCCTTGGCGCCGCGCCGTGCCAACTCCTGTGGAGCAGGCACACGGCGTGGCGCCGTCCCATTTTTTACCATCCGTTCTCTCAGACTATGAGGCCCCCATGGCAACTCAACGCACTCTGTCCATCATCAAGCCCGACGCCGTCGCCAAGAACGCCATCGGTGAAATCATCTCCCGCTTCGAGAAAGCCGGTCTCAAGGTGGTTGCCGCCAAGATGCTGCATCTCTCTGAAGAGCAGGCCGGTGGTTTCTACGCCGAACACAAGGAACGTCCCTTCTTCAAGGATCTGGTCGGCTTCATGACGTCAGGCCC
Organism: Candidatus Halomonas stercoripullorum; assembly: GCA_019114645.1. Classification (GTDB taxonomy): domain Bacteria; phylum Pseudomonadota; class Gammaproteobacteria; order Pseudomonadales; family Halomonadaceae; genus Halomonas; species Halomonas stercoripullorum. The sequence continues at coordinate 1,055 of DXFC01000298.1, read as the reverse complement.
GGTGGTGGTGCAAGTGCTGGAAGGCGACGATGCCATTGCCAAGAACCGCGAACTGATGGGGGCCACCAACCCCAAGGAAGCGGCTCCCGGTACCATTCGCGCCGACTTCGCTGAGACTATCGACGCCAACGCCGTACACGGCTCCGACTCCCCCGAGTCTGCCGCCCGCGAGGTGGATTATTTCTTTGGCAGCGACGAAATTTGCCCACGCTGAGCCAAGTGCCGAGCGGAGACCACGTCTCCGCTCGCCTCTCCTGCGGCACTATCCCCTGTAGCTCCGTCACCCCGACCCCAGACCGCCATGACCGCTGATACCCTTCCCCAGAAAACCAACTTGCTCGGCATGACCCGCGAGGAGATGGAAGCCTTTTTCGTCACTATTGGTGAAAAGAAGTTTCGTGCCGCCCAAGTGATGAAATGGATTCACCACGAGGGTTGTGACGACTTCGACGCCATGACCAATCTCTCCAAGGCACTGCGGGCCAGGCTCGCCGAAGAGGCAGAGATCCGCGGCCCCAGCGTGGTCTATGAAGGCACCTCCAGCGACGGCACACGCAAGTGGGTGCTGGAAGTGGAAGACGGCAGCTACGTCGAAACCGTGCTGATCCCCGCCGACAACGGCAAGCGCCGTACCCTGTGCGTGTCGTCACAGGTGGGCTGCTCGCTTGATTGCAGCTTCTGTTCCACGGGCAAGCAAGGGTTTCAGCGCAACCTCACCGCCGCCGAGATCATTGGCCAGGTATGGGTTGCCAGCCGTAGCGGAGGCCCCCGCAACGATACAGCCAATCGTCCGGTCACCAATGTCGTCATGATGGGCATGGGTGAGCCACTGATGAACTACGATAACGTCGTGCCGGCGATGAAGCTGATGCTCGACGATAATGGCTACGGCCTCTCCAAGCGCCGTGTGACACTTTCTACGTCGGGCGTAGTACCGATGCTTGACCGGCTCGGTGACGAGCTCGACGTAAGCCTGGCGGTATCGCTGCATGCGGCCACCGATGAGCTGCGCAGCGAGTTGGTACCACTCAACCGCAAGTACAATATCCGTATGC
>DXFC01000297.1 GCA_019114645.1 Candidatus Halomonas stercoripullorum | reverse complement strand
AACGGTTCCCGCTATCAGGGTCCGTAGGGGACTTTCACCCCCAAGTCATCCAGCCAACCACCACGGCGGACCGGATAGCGCCTAATCGGCGCTGCGCGCCATGCCTGGCGCACCATAAAAAAGCCGGACATAATGCCCGGCCTGTTGTGTTTGCGCTTGTACTGCCGTTTTATTGCTGCAGTAGCGCAATATCAGCGACCTCCAAAAAGAGCGCATGAAGGTCTGCCAGTAGGGCTAGGCGGTTGGCTCGTACCGCCTCATCTTCTGCCAATACCATGACATCATCGAAGAAAGTGTCCACCGGACGACGCAACTCTGCAAGTCGATCAAGCGCCTCATGATACCGCGCCTCGGCGAACAGCGGCATGACGTGTTGGCGACAGGCGATGAGCGCTTCAAGCAGCGCCTGCTCAGCGGGTGCCTGGAATAGCGCCGCATCGACTAGATGACTGACATTGTCCGCCTGCTTGGAGAGGATGTTCGACACACGCTTGTTGGCGGCCGCCAAGGCGGCAGCTTCTTCGCGTTGGGCGAAAGCATGCACAGCACGTAAACGGCGTGCGAAGTCCAGTGGTTTGGTAACCGGACGCGCACGTACCGCAAGATAGACCTCGGCGGGAATGCCTTCGTCCTGGCCCCAGGCGCGGAAGCGGTCGAGCATGTAGGTCAGCACGTCATCGACCAGGGAATCCGCAGCGGGAAGTGCCTGGTGCTGTGCTGCTGCCAGGTCGAGCAGCTCACGCAGATCAAGGTCCAGTTCGCCCTTGACCAGGATGCTGATCACACCGATAGCGGCACGGCGCAGCGCAAAAGGATCCTTGGTACCGGTCGGACGCTGTCCAATACCAAAAATGCCGGTCAGGGTATCCAGGCGGTCGGCCAGGGCCAGGGCCTGCCCGGTGCGGCTGGCGGGTATGGCATCGCGCGCAAAGCGCGGCAAGTACTGCTCCTCCAAAGCCTGGGCGACTTCGGCAGGCTCGCCATCATGGGTGGCATAGTAACGCCCCATGATGCCCTGTAGCTCAGGGAATTCGAGTACCATTTCGGTGATCAGGTCGCACTTGGCCAGCTCCGCGGCGCGGCGTGCCTGGGTGGCATCACCGCCGGTTTGCTCGGCAATGAAAGCTGCCACGACGGCACTGCGCTTGGCTTTGTCCGCCAGGGTGCCCAACTGCTGCTGAAAGACCACACTGGAGAGCGCTTCGATGCGATCGGCAAGGGGGCGGCTACGATCCTTGTCATAGAAGAATGCCGCATCGGCCAGCCGTGGCCGAATCACCCGCTCATTACCTTCGATAACCTGCTGTGGATCGCTACTGTCTATATTGGCAATGGTGATGAAGCGGGGCTTGAGGCGACCCTGGTCATCCAGTACATGAAAGTACTTCTGGTTGGCTTTCATTGACGAGATCAGGCATTCCGCCGGAACGTCGAGAAAACGCTCATCAAAGCTGCCGGAAAGGGCAACGGGCCACTCCACCAGGCCGCTTACCTCGTTGAGCAGGTCTTCATCGATCACCGCCCGGGCCTCTTCAACTTCCGCTTCGGCCAGTACTTGCTCGCGAATGCGTTCGCGCCGACGCTCGCGGTCGGCCAGTACCCAAGCCTGCTCAAGCACGGCGAGATAATCGTCGGCATGGGCCAGTTCGATAGGGCCGGGAGCATGGAAGCGGTGGCCAAAGGTGGTACGCCCCGCCTGGAGCCCAAGAACTGTGGCTGGCACGACTTCACTGCCGTAGAGCATTACCAGCCAGTGCACCGGGCGGATGAATTCCACCCGTGAAGCACCCCAGCGCATATATTTGGGTACCGGCAAGGCGGCAACGCTACGCTTGATGATGGCCGGCAGCAGAGCGGCAACTGGCTCGCCCTGTTGCTGTTCACGGTAGCCTAGCCAGGTGCCTTTGTCGGTTTCCAGCTGGATCAAATCAGCGACGCTAACACCGCAAGAGCGGGCGAAGCCTTCGGCTGCCTTGGTGGCTTGACCATCCTTGTAAGCCGCAGCGAGAGCAGGACCACGCTTTTCGACAACACGGTCCGGTTGTTTTTCAGCCAGATCAGCAACTTGCACAGCGAGACGGCGCGGCGCGGCATAAGCACGAACGTCGCCGAAGCCGATCTCGGCGTCAGCCAGGCCGCGGCGAATGCCATCGGCCAGGGCGTCGGCCAGGGTATCAATGGCAGCAGGTGGCAGCTCTTCGACGCCCAGTTCAATCAAGAAAGTAGTGGCGGACATCAGCTGTCTCCCTGTTCGGCAATTGACTCTTTGGCCAGCAGTTCCTGGCGCAGGGCCTCAGGTGCCAGGGGGAAACCGGCAGCCTTGCGCGAGGCAAAGTAGGCGTGGGCTACATCACGCGCCATGGTACGGACGCGCAGAATGAAGCGCTGTCGCTCGGTGACGGAAATGGCGTGGCGCGCATCCAGCAGGTTGAAGGTGTGCGAAGCCTTGAGCACTTGCTCGTAGGCGGGCAAAGGGAGGTTGGCCGCCAGCAATTTGGAGCACTCACGCTCCTGAAGATCGAATGCATTGAACAGCGCCGGCACATCGGCATGCTCGAAGTTGTACGCGGACTGTTCGCGCTCGTTCTGCAGGTAAACGTCGCCATAGGTCACCCGGGTGCCATCGGGGGCGATGGTCCAGACCAGGTCATAGACGCTATCGACGTTTTGCAGATACATGGCAATGCGTTCAAGCCCATAGGTGAGCTCACCGGTAACCGGGTAACACTCCAGCCCGCCCGCCTGCTGGAAGTAGGTGAACTGGGTCACTTCCATGCCATTGAGCCAGACTTCCCATCCCAGGCCCCATGCGCCCAGGGTCGGGGATTCCCAGTTGTCTTCGACAAAGCGAATGTCATGCACCAGGGGATCGATGCCCAGGTGTACCAACGAGCCAAGATAGAGCGCTTGCAGGTTGGCGGGGGAGGGCTTCATGACGACCTGGAACTGGTAATAGTGCTGCAGGCGGTTGGGGTTTTCCCCATAGCGGCCGTCTGTCGGCCGGCGCGAAGGCTGTACGTAGGCCGCATTCCAGGTTTCGGGGCCAATTGCGTGCAAAAAAGTAGCGGGATGAAAGGTACCGGCTCCCACTTCCATATCCAGTGGCTGAAGTACTACGCAGCCTTGTTCCGCCCAGTACTGCTGTAGAGCGAAGATCAGGCCTTGAAACGTGGCCGCGTCTGGCGTCGAAGTCGACGAGGGGGTCGAGGGGGTACTCGACGAATGTGACGAAAGGGACATTGCGATGCACCGTTGGCCATGAATTCACAGGGCGTCAAGTATACAATTACAGGCACAGAGGTCACAGGTGCATGGGGCATAGGTGCAAACCCCGTGTCTCAGCGAGGTGGATTATGCTTGTGAGGTTTACATGATTGTCGTCACTGGCGGTGCCGGCTTTGTCGGTTCGAATCTGGTCAAGGCGCTTAACGAGCGCGGTCACCATGATGTCATGGTGGTTGATGATCTGCGCGACGGTACCAAGTTCGTCAACCTGGCAGACTGCACGTTAGGCGACTATCTCGATAAAGATGACTTTCGCGCTCGGGTCGAGGCCGCACTGCGCGGAGAGCCCTCACGTTTGCCGCCCATCGAAGCGATCTTTCATGAAGGTGCCTGCTCGGACACCACTGAGTGGGATGGACGCTTCATGCTCGACAACAACTTCGAGTACTCGAAGGTGTTGTTGCACTTCTGCCAGCAGCAGGGCATCCCGTTCCTCTACGCTTCGTCGGCAGCCACTTATGGTGGCAGCGAGATATTCCGTGAGGAACCCGAGCATGAGAAGCCACTCAACGTTTACGGCTACTCCAAACTATTGTTCGACCAGTATGTACGCCAGCACTGGTCAGAGCTGACCAGCCAGGTAGTGGGCTTTCGCTATTTCAACGTCTATGGCCCGCGTGAGCAGCACAAGGGCAAGATGGCGAGTGTGGCCTATCATCACCACACCCAGATCAGTGGTGGCCAGGAGCTGCGCCTGTTCGGTGCCTGGGATGGCTATGAAGCGGGTATGCAGAGTCGCGATTTTGTCTATGTCGGCGATGTGGTCGACGTCAATCTGTGGTTTCTCGACAACCCGGGGAAGTCGGGCATTTTTAACCTCGGGACCGGTCGTGCGGAGCCATTCAAGGCCATTGGTGAGGCGGTGATCCACTATCACGGCCGCGGCAACATTACCTATATCGATTTCCCCGATGAGCTCAAGGGGCGTTACCAGAGTTATACCCGGGCCGATATCTCGCGTCTGCGTGAAGCCGGTTATACGCGTGAGTTCCGTACCGTGGCCGAAGGGGTCAAGGCGTATCTCGAGTGGCTAGACAAGGCAGCGGGATGAGCCAGGCGGCCAAGCCAGCACTGACATCAGCACCGAGGATCCTGGTGGTCGGCCCTTCCTGGGTGGGTGACATGGTGATGGCTCAAAGTCTGTTTCTGACCCTCAAGCAGCGCTGGCCGGAGAGCCATATTGGAGTGGTGGCGCCGGGGTGGTCGCAGCCCATTCTTGAGCGTATGGAGGAAGTCAGCGAAGTATTCGGGCTGGATGTCGGCCATGGCGAATTTGGCTGGTCGGCTCGGCGCCAGCTGGCGCAACAGTTGCGGGGACGCTTTGATCGCGCCATTGTGTTGCCACGCTCGTGGAAGTCGGCGCTGGTTCCCTTCCTTGCGCGCGTACCGCAGCGTACGGGTTTTACCGGTGAGCAGCGTTATGGCCTGCTTAATGATCGCCGACGCCTCGACAAGGCCGTACTGGACCAGACCGTGAAGCGTTTTGTGGCCCTGGGGCTGGATGCCACCGAGGTGCGACAGGGCGATTTTCCCATTCCACATCCGCGACTCAGGGTGGATGCCGATAATCAGGCAGCACTACGTAGCCGGCTGGGGCTCTCTGCCCGCCCGGCTATCGGCATGATGCCGGGCGCCGAATATGGTCCGGCCAAGCAGTGGCCGCTGGGCCACTTTCGTGAACTTGCCGAGCGACTGGTGGCCGAAGGTTTCGAGGTGCGGGTGCTGGGTGGCGCCAAAGACGTAGCGGCGGGTGAGGCGATTGCCAGCGGCCTGGAGCATGTGCACAACGTGTGTGGGCAGACCCGTCTGGCTGATGCGGTCGATCTATTGGCCGATTGCCGGCAGGTGGTCACCAACGACTCGGGGCTGATGCACGTGGCGGCCGCAGTCGGGACCCGGGTGCATGCGCTGTACGGCTCGTCGTCGCCGGCTTACACACCGCCATTGACCTCCCAGGCAGAGATTCATTACCTCGCTCTGGAGTGTTCACCCTGTTTTGAGCGGGTGTGCCCCCTGGGGCACACCAACTGTCTGGTGCAGCTATCGCCGCAACGTGTACTGGCTGCTGTATTAAATGCGCGTTCGGTGATTGCCAAAGGCTAGCTGGGGTTGGTTACTGTAGGGCCGGATGCTCCCAAATGGCATCCTCGGGGGTTTCCACGACTTGGTCATGGTTTGCGGGTGCCGGCTCCTGCTGTACGGGAGCCAGCCCTTCCCACAAGCGCTCCTGCAGCGCAATTTCTTCGCGCATACGGGTATTGATGGCCTCCATGCCGTACTCTTCCAGCAGGGTAGGCTCTTCCGAGAGTAGCGAGACACCCAGCCCGGCGCGGTGCCAGTCAATAGTAAAGCCAAGGGCCTCAAGAATGGTGGGAAACACATCCAGCATGGAAGCCTCACGGCTGATGCGCCCTGTAGGAAGACCAGGCCCCAGCAGAATAAAGGTGTTGTCGCGCTCACCCTCGATCAACTGCTCCCAGACAGAAACCCGCATGGTCAGGTGATCGCTGGCGACAACGATAACGGTATTGTCGAGCAACCCTTCGGCTTCGGCGCGCTGGAGAAAGTCTCTCGCTAGCCAGGCCGAACACTCCACCGAATAGAGAATATTGACGCCGTCGAACTCCCCTTGACGGTCGAGGCATGTCTGGGCGGGGTAGCCGCTGGGCGCATGCCCGGCAAGGCTCAGGTTGACCATGCCCCAGGGGGCGTCCTGGGCATTCAGGCGGCGTAATTCCTGCAAACTGAATTCATACAGCGAGTCGTCATAGAGGCCCCAGTTATTGACGTAATCAGGATCGTCGAGCAGGGGTTGCAACTCTTCACGGCCAAGGACAGTGTCAAACCCGTGGCCGTTGTAAAACAGGCCCTTGCCAGCGAAGGCGGTACTGGCACCGCCCAGATAGCTTAGTTGGTAACCCTGCTCGGCCAATAGATCGCCCAGGCAGGCGATGCCGGGGACCACCTGATCGAGGGGTGAGAACTGGCGGTCATGCAGCAGCCCGGCGGGCATCAGTGGCGTACCGCACTGGCTGGCGATCATGCCGGCCATGGTCCAGCCGGTGTTGTCGATCTGTCGGACACCTTCCACCACCAAGCCTCGCTCACCGATAGCATCAATGTCTGCGTAGGCATCACCGAAGCGTTCACGGTCGGCATAGGTGCGTTCCGTGCTTTCCAGATACAGCAACAGCAAGTTGGGCGGCTGGCGAGGAGCATCGAGCAACACCGGTTCGACATATTCGCGCTCAAGCCAGGCACCAGGCTTGGTGACGATGGCAGCCCCACGTTGGCCCATGCCATACAACAGAGGATTGCTGATCAATAGCGCCAGAGCCAGCAGCGGCTCACCGCGGCGCCAGCGATGGTCGTGGCGGACGAGCCAGGTGAAGGACACCAGCAAGATAGCCATCGAAGCCGAATAGAGAAGCGCGGCAACAATTCGACTCGCACCGCCGTGGTCGGCTATCCCGGCCTGAAGATGAAAGAATACGGCGCTTAAATCGACAATGCCGAAGCTTTCGGCCAAGTAGAGATACAGCCCCCACAGTGCAATAGGCAGTAGCGACCAGGTCCAGAGGCGTGGAACGAAACGGGCGGCAGCACACGCTGGAGCACCCCAGCGAAACATCCAGCCGAGCCCCAGCCAGGCGCAGGCCGGCAGCAGAAGCCCCCAGAGCGGTATGCGCGTCAATACGGTAGTGGCATATCCGAGGCATAGGCCGATGACCGCAAGCGACAGCCAGCGGGGGTGGAGCAGTTTTTTTAATTTGGCAGGAAGTGGCATGCGCAGATTCATCCATTGAATGCTGTCGATAGCTTACCAAGTCTTGCTGGTTGGACTCCAAGCTTGTAAGGCGTATTTGCCGCTCTCTCGCTCCGAACAGTACACTGTCCAGCCGCTGAACCAACGAGGTGTCGTCGATGAGTCTGGCCGCTGTCCTGATTGTCAAAAATGAAGCTGCCCACCTGCGTGCCTGCCTGGAAACAGTCAGCTGGGCGGATGAGATTGTCGTGCTGGATGCCGGTAGTGATGATAACACCTGTGAAATTGCGCGTGAGTTTACCGATAAGGTGGCTGTCAACGCCGATTGGCAGGGGTTTGGCATACAGCGTCAGCGTGCCGAAGCCATGGCAACCAGCCACTGGGTTCTGATGATCGATGCTGATGAGCGCGTGACCCCCGAGCTGCGTGAAAGCATTCAGAAAGTCGTGGCTGCTGAAGAGTCGGCAATCTATACCCTGCCGCGGTTGTCCTGGTGTTTTGGTGATTTTATCCGCCATTCCGGCTGGTACCCTGATCGAGTGGCACGTCTTTATCCCCGAGGAAAGGCGTCATACGATGCAGCGTTGGTGCATGAGAAATTGCAAAATCCCGACGGCTTGCCGGTCAAGGCGTTACAGGGCGATCTGTTGCACTACACCTATCGTGATTTGCGTCATTACTTAGAGAAGTCTGCACACTACGCTCAGGCCTGGGCTGAACAGCGCGCAGCTCGCGGCAAGCGGGGCAGCCTGCTAGAGGGTGTCGTGCATGGATTGGGCTGCTTCTTGCGCATGTACTTACTGCGTGCCGGTTTTCTGGATGGCCGCCAAGGCTTGCTGTTGGCACTGCTTTCGGCCCACTCGACATTCGCCAAATATGCCGATCTGTGGATCAGGACGCGGACGGCGCCGCCGCCAGGTCATGTACCAGAGCGCTAATGGCATTGGCTGCCATGACTAGATCAATCGCAGACATATCATGCACTTCAGCATTTTCAGGCGGGCTGAAAGCAAGACGATGGTTCTCATCGTTGCATGTTTGCCAGCGTAGTGCAGTAGCCGAGCGGCGGGCTGGATAAAACCCCGCCGTGGGGCGATTCAGGCAACCGGCGATATGCAGCGGCCCGGTGGAGCCGGCAATAAACAGGTCGGCAGCAGCAAGCGTCAGGGCGAAATCCCCCAGGTTCTGTCGTGCCGGCAGCACGGTTGCTTGTAGGTCCTTGGTTAACAGCGAATCCCGCAAGGCTTGAGCGGTTGTTTCTTCTCCTGGGCCGGCAGTTAGCAACCACTGGGAAGAGATGCCTTGAGCGGCAAGTTGAGCGTCGATTTTTACTGCCAGCTCAGCGTACTGGGCTGGCGTCAGGTTTACCGCCGAGCCACCGCTGCCGGCATGTAGAAACAACCAGGGGGAAGAGGGCTCGAGGCCTAACTCACCCACGAGGGCGTCGCGCTGGGTTTGACGGATTCCGCGCTCTAGCGGCCAATACGGTGCTGTCGGTCGCGTTACAGGGCCATAGCCCAGCATATTCAGCAACTGCTCGGCTAGCTCAACGTTATACATATACTCCGGTTTAGCCGAGCGCGACCTGCGTTGGACCACACGATGGTTGTAGAATAGCTGGGCCCACTTGGTGGCTGGCGCCATCCGGTGGGGAATACCGGCACGCCAGCCGAGCCAGCCGATACGTGGCGTGGAGAAAAGCGTCAGCATAGCGGTGAAGCGAGCCCGGCGCAGCTGCGAGAGAAGCTGACGCTGCGCTTGCTTCCCGGCCGTGTCACCCGGGTCGAGGATTACCTCGTCGATCCAGGGGCACAAGCGGGCGAGTGGTGCCGTATAGCCCGGTACCAGAACACTGATTTTTGCCTCGGGCGCGCCGGCCTTAAGACAGGCGAGGGCCGGCCAGGCGAGCATGAAATCGCCCAGTTTATCGTTACGCACCACCAAAATATGCGGTGGCCGCCGGGTTCGGTGGTCATCTGTCATAGTCAAAGAAGAATTCATCTGGGCTGCCAGGCCCCGGAGAACTGATGAAGGAGACCTCCTTGGCGCACAAGATCATGCATATCTGCCTTTCAGATGGCTGGGGTGGGCTCGAAATGTATCCTGCGCGAATTATACCTGAGCTGCAACGCCAGGGGTGGGAGTGTCATGGTCTGGCACTGGTCGGTTCCCGGGTGGCTGAAAGCCTGACGATCGCTGGAGTCGAACCACTGCTCGCTCCGTCGCGTGGGCGTGCCTTGTTACAGGTGCGCCGAGTTCTGGCCTATCTCGATCGCCACGCCATTGATGTATTGCACTGTCACAAGTCCAGTGATTTACGTCTGGGCGCATTATTAGCAACGCTGCGGCCCTCGCTCAAGCTGTTTTTCACTGATCATATGGGGGTCACCCGCCCCAAGAAGGACCCGTATCATCGCTGGGCTTATGGCAAAGTCACACGACTATTTTCCATTAGTGAAGCAACACGGCAGCGCAACCTGGAAGCTTTTCCCCTCCCTCCGGCGCGTATCCGGCGTCTCTACTTGGGGATCGATTTGGCGCCCTATGTGCCGCAACTCGATGCTATTGCCCGTGAGGCGTTGCGTCGTGACGTAGGTGTTGGCCCGGATCAAATAGCTATCGGGTTGCCTGGCAGGCTGACCGATGGCAAGGGGCATGAAGTCTGGCTGGAAGCGCTGGCTCACCTACGTGATCTTGCTCCCGATATGGCCTGGCATGGCGTAATGATTGGAGGACTCACAGCCCGGGAAGGCAGCAATGAGGACTATGTATCTCAATTACGCTCCCAGATTAGGGAGCTGGGGCTGGAAGAGCAGGTGACGTTTACCGGCTTTCGTGGTGACCTGCCACGCCTTTTTGAGGCATTGGATATTGTTTGCGTGCCTTCACGCAACGAGGCCTTTGGCCTCACCGTGGTTGAGGCGATGGCAGCCGGCAAAGCTATCATTGGCGCTGACAGCGGGGCCATTCCAGAGCTGCTTGAAGCCGGTTGTGGTCGCCTGGCTGCAGCAAACGAACCCACGGTCTGGGCTGAAAGAATGGCGGAGCTTGGGCGGGAAACAGAGTTACGGTGTAGCCTGGGCCAGGCGGCACGGGCGCGAGCCGAAATGGCATTTGGTATTTCTGCCCATGTTCAGGCACTGGCCAATGAATATTTAGGATGACAAACACGACGATGAAAGCCTGGACAGATAAGTGTGCCTACCTGAAGCGTAACGGGCGAAGATGGCTGGAGAACACGGCGCTGGAGGACGTTCAGCGTATCCTGGTGATACGCCAGTGCGCATTTGGCGATTATATGGCAGCACGGCCGTTCCTGGTTGAGCTGCGTCGACTGTTTCCTAATGCCTACCTGACGCTGGCCACCGTCACTTCTTATCGCTATGCGGTGCCCGAAGATCTGGTGGATGAGGTCTTTGTCCAGGATACCCGGGGGAGTCTGGCCGAGCAGTGGCGCTCATTACATGAGCTGCCCCCCTATGACATGCTTTTTGATCTGGCCGATACCGCGCGTTCGCGACTGCTGACGTTTTTTACCACTGCTTCGATCAAACTGGGCTTTCCTTATCGGCCAGTTTTTAATTATCTGCTGTATGACGTCGGACTCAGGCGTACGAATTATCACTATGAAGCCGAAGTGCTGCTCGACTTCTTAAAGGTGATGGGGCATAAGCCGGGATATCCGCTCGATTTCGCCATGCCTTGGCATCTCGGAAGTGGTGCTGATCGAGTCATCGCTTATTTCCCTTTCGCCTCGACGCCGGACAAGTCGCTCTCCCTGGACTCCTGGCGACAGCTCATTGATGAGGCTGCGCACACTTTCAGCGATTACCAGCATATTTTGCTGGAAGGTAACAAGGCAGAAGAGTCGGGAAGTTTTCTCAATGACGTGGTGGCGCAGCACGGCAATGTCAGCGTTCAGCCGTGCATGGAGCTTGATTCCCTGGCCGCATGGATGGCGCGCGTGTCAGTGCTGGTGTGTGGCGATACCGGGGTGCGTAATCTTGCACTGGCTACACATACCCCGACGTTAGGGGTGTTTTTTAAAACACTGCCATATCGCTATTGGCCCCGCTACGAGAATTTTCATGAAGCGGTATTCAGGCGTGATGGATCGATCCCCAGCAGTGTGGATATCCTTCCCGGCTTGAAAGCGCTATTACTGCGCCAGTACCCGGACCGGAATCAATCTTGGCAGGCTGTTGGGGATTCC
>DXFC01000296.1 GCA_019114645.1 Candidatus Halomonas stercoripullorum | reverse complement strand
CACACGCTGGGCGACCTGCAGATGGGTCTTGATGGCGGTAAGCGGTGTCTTGAATTCATGCGCCGCATCGTTGGTGAAACGTTGCTCACGCTGAATGGCCTCCTCAATACGCGCCAGCAATCCATTGAGTGTTTCGACCAGCGGCCGCAGCTCTCGCGGCAAGCCCCGGGTCGGCAACGGCGCCAAGGCCTCGGCATGGCGCCGCCCCAGTGAGCGGCGCAGCCGCGAGAGCGGTGCCAAGCCCCGTACCACACCAAACCACAGCGCCACCATGCTCCCCAACAAGGCCACGGCAAACGGCACCACCGCCACCTTGAACACCTCGGCCAGCAGTTGATTGCGCTCGTCCATGCGATCCGCCGTGGTAATCGTCAGTCCGCCACGCTCATAAGTGAACACCCGCCAGGTCACCCCGTTCTCTTCGCGGTAGGCGTGGCCGCGCTCGCCCGCCGCCAGAATCGTTTCCAGGTTGGTGTGGGTACGCGCCATGATCTCACCCCGCGGTGAATGCACCTGACAGGCCAGCCCCTCGATAGGCGGAATCGACAACGCCCGCTGGTCGGCTTCCAGCCACACCTCCTCGGGGAGCTGCGCCATCAACCCTGCTACCATGCGCGCCGACTGCGCCAGGCGCTGATCCAGGGTTTCCACAAACTGCGCTTCGAGGTCGCGCATCAGCCAAGCGGCGGCCATGCTCCATAACAGCGCCAACGTCAGGCCCAGGGTCAGCAACAGCCGTGTGCGCAAGCTCATTGCGGCCGCTCACCGGACGGCAACACCACCGCCGACGGTTGGCCCAGGCGATAGCCCAGGCCGCGTACGGTTTCGATCACTCCGGGTCCGAGCTTGCGGCGCAGGTGATGGATATGCACGTTGAGCGCATTACTCTCCACCTCATCGCTCATGCCGTAGAGACTGTCCTTGAGCTGATCCGGAGAGAGCACGCTGCGCGGCGATTGCAGAAAGGTTTCCAGCAGCACCAGTTCCCGGCGCGACAACACCACCGGACACCCCGCCACGGTGACCTCACGGGCCAACGGATCGAGACACAGTGCGCCGTGTTCGATCAAAGCGCGCGAACGACCGGCGGCACGCCGTAACAGAGCCTGCAGGCGTGCCACCAATTCATCCAGATCGAACGGCTTGACCAGGTAATCATCCGCACCGCCGCGCAACCCCGCCACACGGTCACTCACCCCGTCGCGGGCGGTGAGTACCAGTACCGGCACATCAATACCGGCATTGCGCCATGCCTCCAGCAGCACCAGGCCATCACCATCGGGCAAGCCCCGGTCCAGAATGACGACATCACTGGCGACTGCCTCCAGGGCGCTTTTCGCCTCCGCGATGTTGCTCACATGATCGACGACAAAGTCGTACGCAGTGAGCCCCGCCTGGATACCGGATGCCACCAGGGCATCATCTTCGATCAGCAGAACATGCATGCTCGCAAGCTCCTCTCGTTATGCGACATCCTGTCGCCCAGTCATTAAGCCAGCGTTAACATAAGACCAAAATCCGAGTCTTAGTAAGCTTTCACGAGGCAAGATAGCTCTCGGGCCCAAACGCAAGCGTCCCCGCCAGGCACTGGCGAGGACGCAAGAGGTGCCACGAGGCGTCGGTTCAGGCGCGGGAGGGAATCGCCCGGGCCAGGAACCAGCCCGCGATCATCGCCACCAGCATGGCGGCCAGCGGGGCGGTCAGTCCGCCGATGGAGGCGAAGGCCGGCCCCGGGCAGTAGCCGGAGAGGCCCCAGCCGATGCCGAACAGCGCCGCACCGCCGAGCAGGCGGCCGTCGAGGTCCTGGCGGGTCGGCAGCTGGAAGGCCTCGCCATAGACCGGGGCCGTGCGCTTGAAGGCGAGGCGGTAGCCGATGAAGTTGGTCACCACGGCGCCGCCGAGCACGAACATCAGGGTCGGGTCCCAGGCGCCGAAGAGGTCCAGGAAGCCCAGCACCCGAGCCGGGTCGGTCATGCCGGAGATCCCCACGCCGAGGCCGAACAGCAGGCCCGCGATATAGCCCACCAGCGTCTTCATGCGCCACCTCCGATCAGATGCCGAACCACATAGACAGTGATGATCGCCGCCACCAGGAAGGTGAGGGTCGCCACCAGAGAGCGCGGCGACAGCCTGGAGAGGCCGCAGACGCCGTGGCCGCTGGTGCAGCCGCTGCCGATACCAGTCCCCACGCCCACTAGCAGGCCGGCCACCAGCATCACCGCCACGCCGCCGGCGGGGGCGCCGATCACCTCGCCGGGGGCACCGGCGACGTTGCCCAGCCCGCCGCCGAGCAGCATCAGCAGGATGGGGCCGCTGACCAGGCCCAGCAGGAAGGTGAGCCGCCAGGCGCTGTCGCCCCTGGGACGGGCGGTGATGAGGCTGCCGATGATGCCGCTGATGCCGGCGATGCGGCCCAGCGTGGCCATCAGCCAGGTGGCGGACAGGCCGATCAAGATGCCGCCGGCCAGCCCGTGAAGGGGTGCGCTCCAGTCCACGTTTCTCTTGCTCCTATCAGTTCGGGGTTGTGGGTCGATTGAGGCCAGGGGCTGGCCGCAGGGTGCCGCAGGGCCACGACAGCGGAGCGTCGCTCTCGCCGCGCAGTTCCCGCCAGGCATCGAAGGTGCTCAGGAAGACCTTACCGGTCATCTCGTGGCAGAACTCGGTATGCTCCAGCCGGTCCATCACCGGCCCCTTCACCTCGGCCAGGTGCAGGCAGACGCCGGAGTCCCGGAGCCGAGCATTGATCGCCTCCAGGCTCTCCAGCGCCGAGGCGTCGATGACGTTGACCGCCTGGCAGGCAAGCACGATGTGCTCGAGGCCGGGCTGGCGCGTCGCCAGCTCCATCACGGTATCCTCCAGGTAGCGGGCGTTGGCGAAGTAGAGGCTCTCGTCGACCCTCAGGATCACCAGGCGCTCGTCGGTCTCCACCTCGCGGCGCTGCACGTTGCGGAAGTGTTCGGTGCCCGGCACCCGCCCCACCACGGCGCTGTGGGGGCGGCTGGTGCGGTAGAGATGCAGCCCCAGCGACAGCCCGACACCCACCATGATGCCGCTCTCCACGCCGTGGCCCAGGGTCACCACGATGGTCGCCAGCATGGCGGCGATGTCGCTGCGCGAATAGGACCAGGTGCGCCGGATGGCCGGGAAGTCAACCAGCGAGAGCACCGCCACGATAATGGTGGCCGCCAGGGTGGCGATGGGCAGATAGGCGATCAGGGGCGTCAGCAGCAGCGCCGCCGCCATGATCCCGACGGCGGTGAAAGCGCCGGCGGCGGGGCTCTCGGCCCCGGCATCGAAGTTGACCACCGACCGAGAGAAGCCGCCGGTCACCGGCATGCCACCGGTCAGGGAGGCCGCGATATTGGAGGTGCCGAGCCCCACCAGCTCCTGGTCGGGATCAATGCGCTGGCGCCGTTTGGCGGCCAGGGTCTGGCCCACCGACACCGACTCCACGAAGCCCACGATGCTGATCAGCAGCGCCGCCACGAAGAGCTGGCTCCAGAGCCCGCTGTCGAAGCCGGGCAGGGTCAGGGGCGGCAGGCCCGCAGGCACACTGCCGACCACGGCCACGCCGCGCTCGTCGAGGCCCAGGCCCCAGGTGGCGAGCGTCGTCACCGCCACCGCCAGGATCGGCGCGGCCTTGGTCAGCATGTCTGCCGGCCGCCCCGGCACCCCCAGGCGCCGCAGCAAAGGCTTCAGCCAGCGCCGCGCGGCGTAGAGGAAGACGAGCACGCCGACGCCGATCACCAGGGTCGGCAGGCTCGCGCCGCCGAGGTTGGCGCCGAGGCTGAGGAGCAGCTCCAGCAGGTTGTGCCCATCGGCCTCCACCCCCAGCACGTGCTTGAGCTGGCTGGCCGCGATGATCAGCCCCGAGGCGGTGATGAAGCCGGAGATCACCGGATGGCTGAGGAAGTTGGCCAGAAAGCCCAGCCGCGCCACGCCCATCAGGGTGAGGATCAGCCCCGACATCAGCGCCAGCACCAGGGCCGCCCCCAGGTACTCGGGGCTGCCCTGGGGAGCCACCTGCCCCACCGCCGCTGCCGTCATCAGCGAGACCACGGCCACCGGCCCCACCGCCAGGGTACGGCTGGTGCCGAATACCGCGTAGACCACCAGCGGAGCGATGCTGGCATAGAGGCCCACCTCGGGAGGCAGGCCAGCCAGCATGGCATAGGCCAGCGACTGCGGGATCAGCATGATGGTGACGATCACCGCCGCCAGCAGGTCGCTGCCCAGGGTGGCACGGCCGTAGCCGGGCAGCCACTGCAGGATGGGCAGGTAGCGCTTGGGGTTCACGGGGAGCGCCTCAGAACTTGTTGATCGGGACCTTGAGGTAGACCTGGCCGTTATCCTCGGCGGGCGGCATATGGCCAGCGCGCATGTTGACCTGCACCGAAGGCAGGATCAGACGCGGCATATCGAGGGTGGCGTCGCGCTCGGTGCGCATTTTGACGAAGGCTTCTTCATCGATTCCTTCATGCACGTGGACGTTATGAGCGCGCTGCTCGGCCACCGTGGTGACGTGGCAGTATTCGTCGCGCCCCGGCGCCTTGTAGTCATGGCACAGGAAAAGGCGTGTCGCATCCGGTAGCGTCAGCACTTTCTGTATGGATTGATAAAGCGTACGTGCGTCACCACCAGGGAAATCGCAGCGGGCGGTACCGTAGTCGGGCATGAAGAGAGTGTCGCCGACGAAGGCGGCATCGCCGATCACATAAGTCAGGCAGGCCGGGGTGTGCCCCGGAGTGTGCAGCACCCGCCCCTCCAGATTGCCGATGGCAAAAGTATCCCCTTCCTTGAATAGACGATCAAACTGGCTGCCGTCGCGGGCAAACTCGGTGCCGGCATTGAAGGCCTTGCCGAACACTTCCTGCACCACGGTGATATTGGCACCAATACCGGTTTTTCCGCCAAGCGCTTCATGCAGATAGGGTGCGGCCGAAAGATGGTCGGCGTGCACATGGGTCTCGAGAATCCATGCCACTTCAAGACGGTTATCGCGTATGAAGGCGATAATCTCCTCGGCTGAGCGCACATCCGTGCGCCAGGCGGC
>DXFC01000295.1 GCA_019114645.1 Candidatus Halomonas stercoripullorum | reverse complement strand
TGGTGCCGGGGCTGGAAGATGAAAGTATCCACATACCGGACTTCCTCTATGCAATGGTGCTCAATCGATACGGTGTAACGGTAGTGCGCGCTCAGGAAACCCTGACCGCCGATGCCGCTGATGCCACCACCGCTAGAATGATCGGCGTGGATCCAGGGACCCCTGTGGTAGTGCTCAAGCGGGTGACTTACACCACCGAAGATCGCATCGTGGAAGTGCGCACAACCAAGGGAAGAGCCGATCGTTTTAGTTACAAAACCGAGATTCGCTGAAAGAAAAAGTAGGCCATATCGGGCTTCACTGCGATTTTCCCTATCTAATACATGCATTACGCAGCCTGCCCATCGGTTGAACAGTGCTTTCGGCGACAACATGCACATGCGGGCATCGCTGTGTTTTGTCCTTTAACAGAGGACCAGCCTAGCCTAGAGTGAAGGTATGTAAGCCAACCCTGAAGGAGGAAATGCCCATGGCGGTTCAAGACCGATCCTCAGTAGCAGCATCCCCCGACCGGCGAAGCCAGCTGTCACTGTTTGCCCGCAATTTCTTCAAGCATCCCCGTATGCTGGGTTCGATCATTCCCAGTTCCTCCTTTCTCGTGCGCCGGCTGCTCGAACCGGTCGATTGGGAACGCGCCAGGGTCATTGTCGAATATGGTCCGGGGGTCGGTACCATCACGCGGTCAATCCTTGAACGCCTACACCCCGAAGCCACCCTGCTGGTTATCGAGACCAACGAGGAATTCGTCGACTACCTGAGTCGCTCGCTATCGGACCCACGCCTGAAAATCGTTGCCGGGTCGGCCGAAACCATCAAGAGCGAACTGCAGCACTTTCAGCTCCCTGCTGCCGACTATGTGGTGGCCGGACTGCCATTCAGTACCATGCCGGCAATGGTGTGTGAATCTATCCTTAAAGGCAGTCATGAAGCCCTGGCGCCCCATGGCGAGATGCTGGTCTATCAGTTCTCGCCCAAGGTGTCCTCCAGCCTGCGCCAGACGTTCCGCCACGTGGAGAGTGCCTTCGAGCCGATCAATGTCCCTCCCGCACGGCTCTACTTTTGTCATAAATAAATTATGCTGTGGTTCACACCGCAGGCTTCCCCTGCCTGCGGTCACCCCTTTAACGCGCAAGCTTTCCGGCCCGGCCCTCGAAATGTCAGCCGCGCTACTACACGGCGGTTGCTTGGCTTACTCTGGGAATCATCTTATCCTCTGCGGTTGTAAGTCCCGCAACCGCAAGGGAGAAACCAATGCCTGGCCTGCTGCCCAACGTCGACCCCGATGGTCTGCTCGAATATTCCGTGGTTTACACCGACCGCTCGCTCAACCACATGTCCCAGCGCTTTCAAGGCGTAATGCGCGATATCTCGGCGACCCTCAAACAGGTCTACCACGCACACAGCACTGCCATTGTCCCCGGCAGCGGTACATTCGGCATGGAGGCGGTTGCGCGTCAGTTCGCCACCCAGCAGCACTGCCTCATTATCCGCAATGGCCAATTCAGCTATCGCTGGACCCAGATTCTGGAAATGGGTGCTATTGCGACTTCCACCACTGTACTCAAGGCACGCCGGACAGAGCCTGACAATCGCCACGCTCCCTTTGCCCCGGCACCTATCGAAGAAGTTGAACGCACCATTCGTGAAGAGCGCCCGGCGGTGGTTTTTGCGCCGCATGTGGAAACCTCTGCCGGCATGCTGCTGCCCGACGACTACCTGCGCCGGGTTGCCGCTGCAGTTCATGAGGTAGACGGGCTCTTCGTGCTGGACAGTATCGCCTCCGGTACGCTGTGGGTGAACATGGCCGATATCGGTGTCGACGTGCTGGTCAGCGCACCCCAGAAAGGCTGGAGCGGCCTGCCCTGCTGCGGCATGGTGATGCTTTCCAAACGTGCCCGCGAGCGGATCGAGCACACGGTCAGCACCAGTTTCTCCTGCGACCTGCGCAAGTGGCTGACAATCATGGAAGCCTACGAGAACGGCGGTCACGCTTATCACACCACCCTGCCCACCGACAGCCTGGCACGTCTGCGCGATATCATGCAGGAAACCGCCGAATACGGTTTCGATAAAGTCCATGAAGAGCAGTGGGCACTGGGACAAGGGGTACGCGAACTACTCACGCGCCACGGCTACCGCAGCGTGGCGGCTCCCGGCTTCGAGGCGCCCGGGGTGGTGGTCTGTTATACCGAGGATGCCGACATCGTGGCCAAGCTTGCCGCTGCCGGTGTTCAGGTGGCCGGTGCGGTACCGCTGATGTGCGACGAAGGCGACGATTACCGTGCCTTCCGCATTGGCCTGTTCGGACTCGACAAGCTGCATCACCTCGAGCGCAGCCTGGCCAATCTGGAAGCGGCCATCAAGCAGGTCACCTGACCTGACAAAACCCGGCGGGGCGGCTCTGAAAGCCGCCCCGCCGACGTTGTGCTGCGCGATACACAATCGCGTCTTTACATTGGCGCGATACCACGCGGCATCATGCCCAGATTGTTTTCCACGGACTTCACCCCCGGAGTATTCTCGGCCGCCACCTGGGCTGCGATTTTCTGCTGCTGGCTATCAACGAGCCCCCATAACTGAACAACGCCTTGACTGACGATCACGTTGATCCGTTCGACCCACACGCCGGTGTTATTGCGAATTTCCTTGATGATGGCATCGCGAATGGCACGATCATCGGCAATCGTCTCGGACTCGACCGCCGATCCGGCCGCAAGCCCCTGCAGCAGGTTGGCACGACTGACGATGCCCACCAACTTGCCATCACGCACTACCGGCACCCGCTTGATATGCTTTTTTTCCAACATCCGGGCAACGCGATGCAACGGCTCGTCTTCGGAGATGGTAACCGGGTTCGGCGTCATGATCTCACGCGCCTTGCGCGCATGACGCTTGATGTACTCGCTGGCGTCGTTGGCGCCGGCAAAGATCGATCTCAACCACCAGGACTTGCGCCGCTCGGTACCGTTCTCGACTCGCCGCATCAGGTCGCCTTCGCTGACAATTCCCAACACGCTTCCGTTGGTGTCGATAACAGGCAGCGCACTGATATTATGCTCAAGCAGCAAGCCGGCGATTTCCCGCACTTCCGTGTCAGGCGTCACGGTAATGACATTGGGAGTCATGACATCTACAGCACGCATAGGAACACCTCCAGGAAGAGTAGGGTGGGTTAACGCTGGCAACCTGCTTGTTCAAGAGCTGAAACGCTTTTTATGCTTTACTCTTGCCCTTATTAAAGTAGCCCAAAATAACACATATCACCTTGATATGTATCAAACTCATTAAACCCAAGGATAACTACTCCTTGGGTTCGCCACTCTTCCGCTGCACCTGTATCACATCCACAATACGCGATCGGCTCATGACGATCTTCCAGCGCTGTATCAACGGCTCGGCCTCGGGGGGCTCATCACGAATCACCAGGTTGAGCAGATAGCGTTTTTCGACCGACTCCCGGGATACCTGGCCATCCTTGAGGCGGTAGACATGATGGCTCTCCTTGTCCATCAGACGCGTAAGCTGCGCCAGGTTGAACGTGAGGGTTTCCCGGGTCTTGTCGTAACCACTGAGGAAACGTGTGGGCGACATCCGAGAGCTTGAGCGATAGTGCAGCACCACTTCTTCACGCTGGGCCACATTACGCTCGCGCGCCTGCTGGATTTGCTTGTCGAGCTTGTTGAAACGCTTGTAGTCGAACCATTCAAGCTGCCGTCCCACCAGTGCATTGCTGTTGACGTCAAAGTACTGGCGACGCCACTTGGGTCGCCCCTTGCGCAACAGCCGCCAAAGTGTGTTGCGCAGCTCATCCCTGAACACTTCACGCAAGGCGTAAATCAGTGCCATGGACAGCACAAACAGCGCGGTAATATTGCCCAGAATATCGCGCAACTGCAGCAACCCCAGCGAGACAAAGACCATCAGCAGACCGGTGGCAAACGCCTTGACCGCCTTCTGCTCTCCACTGCCCAGCTCCATGGTTTTCTGCTTGAGCGTGACGGGGTGCTCGATCAGTCGTCGCAACAGGCGCATCTTGTTGGACATGCGGGTGTAATCGTGGGTGACTCGCTGCGAGTTGTACTTCGCCTGCTCCCGGTACCCGCTCTCAGCCTGACAGATGAGCAGCAAGCGCTCACGTATGTCCGCGTAACGGCGCCCCCGTGGCAGATGCGCCACCAGGGCCAACAAGTTCTGTTCGGTAAGCCACGATAAGTAGTTATCGATATTGGCGTAATACTTGTAGAGCTCGGGATCGTCGGGCCGGTTGCGGCGCAAGCGCTGCAGGATGCTTTGCGCCAGCTCGCAGAGCTCTGCCAACTCTTCTTCAAGTCCCGCTTCGGCATTGTCATCTGCCCTTTCTTCGCCTGTGCTCGTAGTGCTCGCCTTGTTGGCCTGCCTGGCTTCTTCCCGCTCCTGACTGGTACGTTTTTTTTCCTTGCGGGCGATATCTTTCAAAGCCTGGGTATCCCGCTCCAGGGCGATCACATATTGATAAGCGTAAAGACTGAGGCTCAAGCGATACTGTTCGCTGCTCAGCAGACCGCGACTG
>DXFC01000294.1 GCA_019114645.1 Candidatus Halomonas stercoripullorum | reverse complement strand
GAGGGAGCGGAGCTCGACTTCTGCGCCCTGGGCAGCAAGGCCAGCGGCTTTTTCCGTAACTATGGTGGCAACCTGGTGGCGGCCAAGAGTGGCCTGGGCGAAGCGCCCGAGATGGAGGCCCTGATCGGCAGCGTCAAGGTGATGCTCGATGCCTACGACGAGGGGCGTCTGGATCGTCTCTACGTGGTGTACAACGAGTTCGTCAATACCATGACGCAAAAGCCGGTGGTTCGTCAGCTGTTGCCGCTCGACCCAAGCATGGGGTTGGATGCGGAAGACGAGGACAACAAGCGTCCCGGTAGCTGGGACTACCTGTATGAGCCGGATGCCAAGGCGCTGTTGGATAGTCTGTTGGTTCGCTTCATCGAATCACAGGTCTATCAGGCGGTGGTCGAAAACGGAGCCTGTGAGCAGGCAGCCCGGATGATCGCCATGAAGAACGCCACCGACAACGCCGGCGGACTGATCGACGATCTGGAGATGGTGTACAACAAGGCCCGTCAGGCCGCCATCACCCAGGAAATTTCCGAGATCGTCGGCGGTGCCGCCGCCGTATAGCGCCCGGGAGAGCCGGCTGGCTCTCCTGCTACAGGTTTCATTTGCAGGTATTTGAGAGGATCGCAAGATGAGCGGACGTATCGTACAAATCATCGGCGCGGTGATTGACGTCGAGTTTCCGCGGGACTCGGTTCCCAAGGTCTATGACGCGCTCAACGTCGCCAATTCGGAAACCGTGCTCGAAGTCCAGCAGCAGCTGGGTGACGGCGTGGTGCGTACCATTGCCATGGGCTCCACCGAGGGGCTCAAGCGTGGTCTGGACGTCATTAATACCGGAGCTCCCATCTCTGTGCCGGTAGGCACGGAGACACTGGGCCGGATCATGGACGTGCTGGGCCGCCCGATTGATGAAGCCGGCGAGATCGGTGAGCAGGAGCGCATGCCGATTCACCGCAAGGCGCCGGGCTATGCCGATCAGGCAGCTTCCAATGAACTGCTGGAAACCGGCATCAAGGTTATCGACCTGGTTTGCCCGTTTGCCAAGGGCGGCAGGGTCGGCCTGTTCGGCGGTGCCGGTGTAGGCAAGACCGTCAACATGATGGAGTTGATCCGCAACATCGCCACCGAACACAGTGGTTATTCGGTGTTTGCCGGTGTCGGTGAGCGGACCCGTGAGGGTAACGACTTCTATCACGAGATGACCGAGTCGAACGTTATCGACAAGGTATCACTGGTCTATGGTCAGATGAACGAGCCGCCGGGTAACCGCCTGCGCGTGGCCCTGACCGGTCTGACCATTGCGGAGAAGTTCCGTGATGAAGGCCGTGACGTGCTGTTGTTTATCGACAACATCTATCGCTACACCCTGGCCGGTACGGAAGTATCCGCTCTGCTGGGTCGTATGCCTTCTGCGGTAGGTTACCAGCCGACCCTGGCCGAGGAGATGGGTGTTCTGCAGGAGCGCATCACCTCGACCAAGACCGGCTCGATCACCTCCGTACAGGCAGTTTACGTTCCTGCGGATGACTTGACCGACCCATCGCCGGCCACCACCTTTTCGCACCTGGATGCCACGGTAGTACTGGCACGCTCCATCGCCGAGCTGGGGATTTATCCGGCCATTGATCCGCTGGACTCCACATCCCGCCAGCTCGACCCGTTGGTGGTGGGTGAAGAGCACTACAACACGGCGCGTGGTGTGCAGAACGTGTTGCAGCGTTACAAGGAGCTCAAGGACATCATCGCGATTCTGGGCATGGACGAGCTGTCTGATGAAGACAAGCAGACCGTGGCCCGTGCGCGTAAAATCCAGCGCTTCCTGTCGCAGCCGTTCTTCGTCGCTGAAGTGTTCACCGGATCGCCCGGCAAGTATGTGTCACTGAAGGATACCATTCGTGGTTTCCAGGGCATTCTTGACGGCGAATTCGACACTCTGCCGGAGCAGGCCTTCTATATGGTGGGCAACATCGACGAGGCAGTCGAGAAAGCCAACCAGATGAAGTAATCCCGTCCATCAGGGGGATTCGCAATGGCGAACAGCTTCACATGCAATATCGTTAGCGCCGAAGCGTCGATCTTTTCAGGCGAAGTCGAGCAGTTGATCGCCTCGGGCATCATGGGCGACCTGGGTATTCTGCCCGGCCACGCACCGCTGTTGACCGAGCTTCAGCCGGGGCCAATCCGTGTGATCTTTGACGGTGGCAAGGAGGAGAACTATTACGTTTCGGGGGGCTTCCTGGAAGTCCAGCCTGACGTAGTAACCGTTCTGGCTGATGCGGCTGCCCGTGCCGACGACCTCAATGAGGCGGCTGCCGAGGAAGCGCGTCAACAAGCGCTGAAGGCATTCAACGACAAGTCAGCGGAACTGGATTACACCAGGGCCGCCGCCGAGCTCGCTGAAGCCGTGGCTCAACTGCGTACCATTCAGCAGCTGCGCAAGAAAGCCGGCAGAGGCTGATAGCGCCTGCTTCAGGCCGTAGGATCGACAACGCCCCTCGAACAGTGTTCGAGGGGCGTTGTCGTCTCTGTTACCATGGTTGAGAAGGAACAGGAACTACCCGGGCCCATCCCTATTTCATTGCGCAATGGTTGCCTCACACTGGCGTGAGGAACTCAGGAGAGCGCCATGTCGTTGAACGAACAGCTGCAGGAACAGAAAGAGACGTTGCTATCCGCGCTGGCGCAGCAGCGTGAGAATCTCGATGAAGTGTTGCCTGAACTCAGGGCCGTGGACTTGTCGGAGATTTTCCAGGAGCTGATCGAGGAAGACGACGACTTGCCATCCGTCCTTGAGCTGTTTGAGTGTCTGCCACTGGAACGTCGTGCCAATGTGCTGGGTTACCTGTTGGGGGATTTTCAGTTACAGGTGGTTCAGGCCATCCCCGATGGTTCGCTGCTTTCGGTACTCGAGGAGATGGGGTCGGACGAGCGCGTCGACCTGTTCAACTTGCTGGATGAGGATCGCAAGGAAGGCTTGTTGCGCCGTATGGCGCGCCAGGAGCGGGAAGACCTCAAGCGTATGGCCAGCTATGAAGAGGGCACCGCCGGGGCGATCATGACCTCGGATTACGTGGCGATCCCCAGTGGCATGACCGTATCGCAGGCGATGATGCGGGTACGCCAGACCGCACCGGATGCCGAAACGGTGTATCAGCTCTATGTGATCGACTCCCAAGGCAAGCTGGCCGGTACGTTGTCGCTACGTCAATTGATGGTGGCGCGGCCGGGAGCAAAAGTCGACGATATCATGATCAACGATGTGATCAGTGTGATCGTCGATGAGGTTCAGGAGCATGTGGCCCGCCTGGTGGCGCGTTACGACATGCTGGCGGTACCGGTAATTGATCATGATGCCCGCCTGGTGGGCATTGTTACCCACGATGATGCCATGGATGTGGTCGAGGAAGAGGCAACGGAAGACTTCCACAAGGGGATGTCTATCGGTCAACTGGAAGACGGGGTCAGCCGGGTGCCGCTGTGGAGTCTTTATCGTAAACGGGTGACCTGGCTGGTACTGCTGGTGTTCGCCAACCTTTTCTCGGGGGCTGGTATTGCCTATTTCGAAGATACTATCGCCGCCCAGGTGGTACTGGTGTTCTTCCTGCCGTTGCTGATTGGTAGTGGTGGCAATGCCGGTGCCCAGGCGGCGACCCTGATGGTACGCGGTATGGCGACAGGCGATGTCGGCGTCAAGGACTGGGGCAAGCTGCTGGGCCGTGAGCTGATGGTAGCGGGTGCCCTGGGTTTGACCATGGCATTGGCCGTGGCACCTATCGGGGTAATGCGCGGGGGGGAAGCCGTTGCCATGGTAGTGGCGACCAGCATGGTGACCATCGTGCTGTTTGGTAGCCTGCTTGGCATGTGTTTGCCGTTTATTCTCAATCGTGTCGGCTGGGACCCGGCTACGGCCTCTGCGCCATTGGTGACCACGCTGATCGATGCCAGTGGTGTGTTGATCTATTTCAGCATCGCCACGGCGGTATTGGCAGGGTTCTGACAGGCCACTTTCTAAACTGCCACGGCGGACAAGTGCCGAGAGTGCGTGTATCCTGCTGGGCGTTTCGCTGTGCGCTTCAGGTTGGACACGATAGCTTGTAGCCGGCCAGCATGTCATAGGAGGAAACATAATGGATTGGCTGCAGATCGTCGTGCTGGCGGTAGTACAAGGACTGACGGAATTCATTCCCGTGTCCAGCTCGGCGCATCTGATTCTGGTGCCCACGCTGACGGATTGGACCGATCAGGGCTTGACCTTTGATGTGGCGGTGCATCTGGGTAGCCTGCTGGCTGTGGTGCTCTATTTTCGCCATGATCTACGCCGCATGGCGGTGAGCTGGATTCGTTCATTGCGCCGAGGCAATT
>DXFC01000033.1 GCA_019114645.1 Candidatus Halomonas stercoripullorum | reverse complement strand
GATACCGGCCTGGCAGTGCTCAATCGCGATGATCGTTATTTCTCATTCTGGTCCCAACTGGCCGCGCCGCGTGAGGTGCTCGACTTTGGTTTTTCCCCTGCCTGCAGGGTGAGAGCCGATGAGTTGGCTTGTGATGCCCGGGGGCGTTATGCTTTCACGCTTGTTGTGGATGGCCGCAGAATCGGACGAGTTCAACTGGCGTTGCTGGGGCGCCATAGTGTCGCCAATGCGCTGGCCGCGACGGCTGGTGCGCTGGCGCTTGGCGTGAGTGATGAGGCGCTGCTGTCCGGACTGGCAACAGCCCGGCCCGTCGCCGGGCGTTTGGTAGCGGTGGCGGGCATTCATGGCAGCTGTCTGCTTGACGACAGTTACAACGCCAATCCAGGAGCGGTCAAGGCAGCCCTGGATGTATTGGCAGAGCTGCCCGGTCCCAAGTGGTGCCTGTTAGGCGCCATGGGGGAGCTGGGCAGTGATACGAGCCGACTGCATGCAGAAATCGGCCACTACGCACGGAAACTGGGGATCGACGCGCTAATGACCTGTGGCGAACCGGCACGCGCCGCGAGCGAGGCTTTTGGCGACGGCGGGTATCACTTCAACGATGATGAGGCGTTGGTACAGCATGCCCTGAATCAGCTGCCCAGCGGTGCCAGCGTATTGATCAAAGGGTCGCGCAGCGCCGGCATGGAGCGGGTGGTCATGGCGTTACGTGCTGATGCACCAAGGTGAACGCAACACATGCTGCTTTTTCTGGCTGATTTTTTAGCGCAGTATCAGAGCGCTTTCAATGTCTTCAGTTACCTGACCCTGCGCATGATTCTGGGTACCATGACAGCACTGCTGTTGTGTTTATGGCTAGGGCCCTGGGTGATTCGGCGCCTGGTTGAGCGGCAGATCGGTCAGGCGATCCGTGATGACGGTCCGCAATCCCACCTCTCCAAGGCCGGCACGCCGACCATGGGTGGGGCGATGATTCTCATGGCCATTGCCGTCAGTACGCTGCTATGGGCCGACATGAGCAACCGCTTCGTGTGGATCGTGCTGTTGGTGACACTGGGGTTCGGGGCGATTGGCTGGGTGGACGACTACCGCAAGGTAGTGGAAAAGAATCCGCGCGGCTTGCCGGCACGGTGGAAGTATTTCTGGCAGTCCGTGCTGGGCCTGGGCACTGCAATCATGCTCTACACGACCGCTTCCAGTCCGGCGGAAACCAGCCTGATCGTGCCACTGTTCAAGGATATCGTGATCCCCCTCGGCGGGTTCTATATTGTGCTTACCTACCTGGTGATTGTAGGCAGCTCCAACGCGGTCAACCTGACCGATGGGCTCGATGGCCTGGCTATCATGCCGACGGTGATGGTCGCCATGGGGCTGGCGGTCTTCGCCTATGCCAGCGGTAATGCGGTATTTGCCAACTATCTGCAGATTCCCAGTATTCCTGGAGCCGGCGAACTGGCGGTTTTTTGTGCCACCATTGCCGGAGCGGGGCTTGGCTTCCTCTGGTTCAATACTTACCCGGCCCAGGTCTTTATGGGCGATGTGGGAGCGTTGGCCCTGGGTGCCGCACTTGGGGTGGTGGCAGTGATTGTGCGCCAGGAGATCGTGCTGTTTATCATGGGCGGCATCTTCGTGCTCGAGACCATTTCAGTCATCCTCCAGGTGGGCTCCTACAAACTTACCGGACGGCGTATTTTCCGTATGGCACCCCTGCACCACCATTATGAACTCAAGGGATGGCCGGAGCCTCGGGTCATCGTGCGCTTCTGGATTATTACCGTGGTGCTGGTGCTGGTGGGTCTGGCAACACTCAAGATCCGCTGACCACATGGCGATCCTACAGTACGACACGCCAAAGACAGGTGAGGGCTCGATGCGCAGGGTTCCGCAGGGTGCGACACTGGTAATTGGTCTCGGCGTATCGGGGCGAGCGATCTGTCGTCATCTGGAGCGGCTTGGCCGATCTTTCGTGGTTGCCGATACGCGGCCTTCACCGCCAGGTATCGAAGAGTTCCGTGCCGCCTATCCTGAGGTGCCGCTCTACTGTGGACCGCTTTCAGCGCTGGATATGGATGGGGCGGAAGAAGTCGTGGTGAGTCCGGGAGTCGATCCGGAACAACCCGCCCTGGCTGCCTTGCGCGAGCGTCGCCGAGCCAATGGGGAACCCCAGCTGGTGGGCGAAATTGCCCTGTTTGTGCGTGCGGCACGCGCTCCCATTGCCGCCATTACCGGCTCCAATGCCAAATCAACCGTGACGACCCTGCTTGGCGAGATGGCGCGAGAGGCGGGACGGCAGGTGGCAGTGGGTGGCAACCTGGGAACGCCGGCGCTGGATCTGTTGGCGGAAATGCCGAATGCAGAGCTGTATATTCTCGAGCTCTCCAGCTTCCAGTTGGAGACCACCCCATTTCTGGGTGCGACGAGTGTGGCTTATCTAAACCTTTCCCAGGACCATTTGGATCGGCATGGCGACATGGCCGGTTATCGTGAGGCGAAACAGGCGGTTTTTCGTGGTGCCCGGCACGCTGTGGTAAACGGGGAAGATGCCGCGACCTGGCCGCTTGAACCTTTGCCCTGCCTTGAGCGCTTCACTACGCAATCGCCACAAAGCGATGAGTGGGGGATTGCCATGCGCAACGGCCAGGAGTGGTTAATGCATGGTGATGAGGCCTTGATGACAACCGATGCGCTGGGAGTGGCGGGACGCCACAACCAAGCCAATGTGCTGGCAGCGCTGGCCATGGGTTCCCAGCTTGGTTTTCCACTTGAAGCCATGTGTCGCGCCATACGTCGTTTCAAGGGGTTGCCGCATCGCAGTGAAAAGCTTGCCGAGATAGAAGGCGTGATGTGGATCAATGACTCCAAGGGGACCAATGTCGGGGCGACACTTGCGGCTATCGCCGGCATCGGATCGACGCTGAAGGGGCGTTTGATCTTGTTGGCGGGCGGGGTGGGGAAGGGCGCTGACTTTACTCCACTGGGTGAGCCCATGGCCCGCTTCGGACGTGAAGCGGTTGTGTTCGGCATGGATGCACCACAGCTTGACGCGGCACTGCGCGATCATGTCCCGGTCCATCATGTGACTGACCTTGAGGCGGCGATGATACGTGCCCGGGCGATAGCCGAGCCGGGTGACTGCGTGCTCCTTTCGCCGGCCTGCGCCAGCCTCGATCAGTTTTCCGATTACGTTGCCCGTGGCGAAGCGTTTCGACAAGGAGTGCAACGGTTTGCCGAGGAGGCGGGACGTGGTGACTAAGCCAACATCCGGCAAGCCGACTTCCCATGTAAGGTTCAGCCGGTTGCGCAGCCTGCGTGAGCGGCTTTCAACCCGCGATCAGCCGTTTGACGGCTGGCTGCTGACTGCAGCGCTGGCGCTGATCCTGATGGGCTGGGTGATGGTGACCTCTGCTTCCACCGAGGTGGCGGCAAGCTTGACGGGCAACCCCTGGTACTTCAGCCAGCGCCACGCAATATTTGTCTTGATTGCCCTGGTGGCTGCTGTTATTGCCTTGCGTACCCCCCTGGCTTGGTGGCGCGCCAATGGGCCTTTTTTGCTGCTGGCGGGTATCGCCCTGCTGTTTCTGGTGCTACTTATCGGTCGTGAAGTCAACGGCAGTCGACGTTGGTTGTCGCTGCCGCTTATGCCCTTCAACCTCCAGGTCTCGGAAGTGGCCAAGCTGTGTTTGATCGTCTATCTCGCTGGTTACCTGGAGCGCTTTCTTCCCGAGGTACGCCGCACCTGGGGCGGTTTTCTACGCCCTTTTGTGGTGATGGGCATCATCGCCTTTCTCTTGATTCTGGAGCCGGATTACGGCGCTGTCGTGGTCATGGCCGGTTGTATGATGGGCATGCTGCTGCTGGCAGGTGCCCCCTGGGGCAGGTTTGCCTTGATTTTGGGTCTGGTGGCTTTACTGGGCTTTTATGCGGCCATCGCTGAACCCTACCGTATGGCACGCTTGACCAGTTTTGCCGATCCCTGGGCGGATCAGTTTGCCAGTGGTTATCAGTTGACTCAGGCGTTGATTGCTTTCGGGCGCGGGCACTGGTGGGGCATGGGGCTGGGTAATAGTGTGCAGAAGCTTTTTTACCTGCCGGAGGCGCATACCGATTTCGTGTTTGCCGTGCTGGCCGAAGAACTTGGGCTGTTCGGGGCTATCGGGGTAGTGGGGCTCTTTGCGTTGCTGATTTGGCGCGCGCTTGCGGTAGGGCGGCGAGCGGAGCTGGCGGGCCTGGCCTTTGCCGCCTATGTCAGTTACGGCATTGCTTTGGTGATTGGTGCCCAGGCGTTTATCAATATTGCGGTGAGTAGCGGCATGTTGCCGACCAAGGGGTTGACTCTGCCGTTGCTTAGCTATGGTGGTTCCAGCCTGTTGGTCAGCGCCACAATGATCGCGTTGCTGCTGCGTGCCGACATCGAGACGCGACGTGCACGGCGTCATGCAGGTTCCGCAGTACCGCGTGTCAGAGCTGGTCGGCCCGATACCCAAGGAGTGAGGAAATGAGGGCTCAAGCGCAGCGTGTATTGATCATGGCGGGTGGAACCGGAGGGCATGTGATTCCCGCCCTGTCGCTGGCCCGGGCTCTGCAAGCCGAAGGCATGGAAGTCCACTGGCTGGGAAGTCCGCGAGGTATCGAGAATCGCCTGGTGCCGGCAGCCGGGTTGCCGTTGCACCGTATCGCGGTGAGCGGTTTGCGTGGTAACGGGCTGGTGGGCTGGCTCAAGGCGCCATTCAACTTGACGCGTGCGGTATGGCAGGCCATGTGTATCATCCGCCAGCTGGAACCGGTCCTGGTGGTAGGCATGGGTGGTTTTGCCAGTGGTCCTGGCGGGCTGGCAGCCTGGCTGTTACGCCGACCACTCGTCATCCATGAGCAGAACGCCGTGGCGGGTTTGACCAACCGCGTACT
The DNA here is from genome assembly GCA_019114645.1 of Candidatus Halomonas stercoripullorum. Lineage (GTDB taxonomy): Bacteria > Pseudomonadota > Gammaproteobacteria > Pseudomonadales > Halomonadaceae > Halomonas > Halomonas stercoripullorum. Next base: position 5,870 of record DXFC01000033.1, on the reverse strand, counting down.
TTCGCGCCTGGCAAAACGCGTTTATGCCGCCTTTCCCGATGCCTTTGGCGAGCGCGGTATGGTGGTAGGCAACCCGGTGCGGCGTGATATTGCTGCCCTTGGAACTGTTCCGCGTAAAGCTGCGACCATGCAGGGGCGCCGGCTGCGCGTGTTGGTGGTGGGTGGCTCGCTGGGCGCGCAGGCGCTTAACCAGCGGTTGCCCGAGGCCATGGCTATGCTGCCTGCCGAGAACCGCCCCGAGATTCGCCACCAGGCGGGGCGAGACAAGGAGCGCGTTACCCGCGAGGCGTATGCTGCGCACGCTATCGACGCCGAGGTCAGCGCGTTCATCGACGATATGGCAACTGCCTACGAGTGGGCTGATCTGGTAGTCTGCCGCGCGGGGGCCTTGACGGTTGCCGAACTGGCCGCAGCGGCCAAGCCGGCCCTGTTCGTGCCATTCCCCTATGCGGTGGATGATCACCAGACCGCCAATGCCGGCGCGCTGGTGAAAGCGGGCGCGGCGCAGTTGCTACCCGAACATGAGTTGAGCGGTGCGTCCCTGGCTGAACGCCTGACCACCCTGCTTGACCCCGAAACTCTCGCCACCATGGCTCTGCAGTCGCGTCACTGTGCGCAGTTGGATGCCGTCGAGCGCCTGGTGGCCGGATGCATGGAGACAGCGCTTGAGCGATAGCAGCATGAGGCCGGTTCCCGGCCAGGCCACGCTACCCCGTCATGGACGGGGTCTGGGCATGCGTCGTATTCGGCATATCCATTTTGTCGGCATCGGCGGTGCGGGCATGTGTGGCATCGCCGAAGTATTGGCCAACCAGGGCTATGTCATCAGCGGCAGTGATCTGAAAGCGTCAGCGGTCGTCAGCCGCCTGCGTGAACATGGCATTCGTGTGTCGATCGGCCATGCCGCCGAGCATGTGGAAGGCGCCGATGTGGTAGTGGTCTCCACCGCAGTCGACGAGTCGAATCCGGAGATCCGGTGGGCCCAGGAGCACCGGGTGCCAGTGGTGCGTCGAGCCGAAATGCTGGCTGAGCTGATGCGTTTTCGGCACGGTATCGCGGTAGCCGGCACCCATGGCAAGACCACGACCACCAGTCTGACAGCGACACTGCTGGCCGAGGGTGGACTCGACCCCACGTTTGTCATAGGTGGCCGGCTGACCAGTGCGGGTACCAACGCCAAGCTGGGCGCGGGCGACTATCTGGTGGCTGAAGCCGATGAGTCGGATGCTTCATTCCTGCATTTGCAGCCCATGGTCTCTATCGTCACCAATATCGACGCGGATCACATGAGTACCTATGGCGGCGACTTCGAGCGGCTGAAGGGGACCTTCATCGAGTTTTTGCACAACCTGCCTTTTTATGGCCTGGCGATTCTGTGCATCGATGACGAGCATGTGCGTAGCCTGCTGGACCGGGTGCAGCGCCAGTTCGTGACATACGGCTTCAGCGAAGATGCTGACTACCGGGTGGTCGACTTTGTTCAGCACCAGGGTGAAGTGCGCTTTACCGCGCTGCGGCCCGATGGCTTGGCACCGCTGGAGGTGAGGCTCAACATGCCGGGGCGGCATAATGCCCTCAATGCATTGGCGGCGATTGTAGTGGCTACCGATAGCGGCGTTGAGGATGCCGCTATCTTGCGTGGTTTGGCCGGTTTCGCCGGGGTCGGGCGGCGTTTCCAGATCCAGGGTGATTTCATGCTGCCCGGCGGTGGCAGCAAGGTGATGCTGGTCGACGATTACGGGCACCATCCGCGCGAAGTGGAGATGGTCATCAAGGCGGTACGGGCCGGCTGGCCGGAGCGCCGCTTGGTGATGATCTACCAGCCTCATCGTTACACGCGTACGCGGGATCTCTACGAAGACTTTGTGCGCGTGCTGGGTAGTGTCGATGTGCTGCTGCTACTTGATGTCTATTCCGCTGGCGAGGTACCGATTCCGGGCGCCGATGGCAAGACCCTGGCGGGTTCCATTCGTCAGCGTGGCCATCTTGATCCGATCTTCGTGCAGCACAAGATGGAACTGCCCGAGCTGTTGGCTGGGGTATTGCGTGATGACGATATTTTGTTGACCCAAGGCGCTGGCGACGTCGGTGGCATCGCCCTGAGGCTTGCCGAAAGTCGGTTGATACTCGATGAGGTAAGGCTATGATGCAGGAGAGGTTTGGCCGGGTCGTGGTGTTGTATGGTGGGAGCTCTGCTGAGCGCGAGGTGTCGCTAAACAGTGGTGCTGCGGTGCTGGCGGCGTTGCATCGTCGTGGTGTTGATGCGGTTGGCTACGACCCCGCCGAAGGAGGCTTGGCAGGGCTTGAGGCGTTGACGCCGGATCGCGTCTTTATCGCACTGCACGGCAGAGGCGGCGAGGATGGCACCCTGCAGGGCGCGTTGGAGTTACTGGGTATTCCCTATACCGGCAGTGGCGTGCTGGCATCGGCGCTGGCCATGGACAAGCAGCGTACCAAACTGGTGTGGCAAGCATTGGGGCTGCCTACACCGGCAGCGCTGATGCTGGAAGCCAATAGCGACTGGGATGCCATTGCCGCCGAACTGGGGCTGCCGCTGATCGTTAAGCCGGTACATGAAGGTTCCACGCTGGGTATCAGTATCGTCGACACCGCAGCGGCACTGGAAACGGCTTATCGTGAAGCGGCACGCTACGATGCCCGAGTGATGGCCGAGCGCTTTGTTAGCGGTGAAGAGTACACGGTATCGTTGCTGGGAGAGCGTGTGCTACCGGCCATTCGTGTCGAAGTACCCAGCGGTTTCTACGATTACGAGGCCAAATACCTCTCCAACGATACGCTCTATCACCTGCCATGCGGCCTGGATGCCGAGCAGGAAGACCAGTTGGGGGCATTGTGTCGTCAGGCGTTCGAGGCGGTTGGTGGAGCAGGATGGGGACGTGTTGATGTGATGCGTGATGCCGAAGGCCGGTTCTGGCTGATCGAGATCAACACGACACCAGGCATGACGGACCACAGCCTGGTGCCGCAGGCGGCAGCCCACGCCGGCATTGATTTTGATGAACTGGTTGTACAAATCCTGAGCACCAGCCTGGAGTGCCAGCCGGCATGAGCACTCGTGGCTCAACACTGGGGTTGTTGTTGCTGTTGATTCTGCTGGGTGCCGGAGGACGGGCCTTGTGGACCTGGCTGGATCGCCCCATTGAACGGGTCACGATTCGCGGTGAGCTGGAACATGTCAGTGCCGACTACCTGCGTTCGCAGCTTGCACCGTTGCTGCAAGGGCAGACCTGGCTCTCCGCCGACCTGTCAGCACTGCATCGCGCAGCGGAAAATATCGACTGGCTGGCTGAAGTGCGGTTGTCGCGTGAGTGGCCTTATGCGCTGGCCTTCGAGCTTGTTGAGCAAGTGCCGGTGGCGCGCTGGAACGATGATTACCTGCTCAACGCCACTGGCGAACCCTTTGCCTTTGCGCCGATCATGCCGCCGGCAGGACTCCCGGATCTCGCGGGACCAGTGGGTAGCGGTGCCGAAGTGTTGGCTTACCACAGGCAGTTAAGTACCCGCATGGAACCGCTGGGGCTTGCTATTTCGCAGCTGAGGCTTGAGCCTAGGGGCGCCTGGCGCATGCAACTGGATGACAGGATCTGGGTTATGCTGGGGCGGAGCGATCGTGATGCGCGGCTGGCCAGACTGTCTGCGGCCTGGCAGCGTCAGCTAGGGCAGCAAAACACGCACATACGGTATATTGATTTGCGCTATCCTAATGGCGTTGCTGTGGCGTGGCATGGTGAAACCGAGGCTCAGCAAGAAGAGAACGGTACAGGCTGAAACCTTTTGTCACGCTAGAGCACCGTTGCGTTGGTAGCATGGTGTTTTATTTAGCGTCAATAACCCGTATTGTGAAACTGTTCTTTCATAGTGGTAGTTTAACGCTGTTTTTCACTACAATTGAACAAAGTGTTTTTTTGTTACAATAAAACGTTACCTCGTGGTTACTCGCGATACAGTTTCAGGAGACACTCCGGCGCATGGCAGTCACTTCCAATTCTTCCAACATGGTAGTCGGGCTGGATATCGGAACATCCAAGGTTGTGGCCATTGTCGGACAGGCAACCGATGACGGCGGTATCGAGATCGCCGGCATTGGATCGCACCCCTCCCGCGGTATGAAAAAGGGTGTGGTGATCAATATTGAATCGACGGTTCAGTCGATCCAGCGTGCGGTTGAAGAAGCCGAGTTGATGGCGGGCTGCGATATTCATTCGGTGTATGTCGGAGTGGCGGGTAGCCATATCAGCTCGATGAACTCGGATGGCGTGGTGGCGATCAAGGAGCGCGAAGTCATGCCGTCCGATATTGATCGGGTGATCGACTCTGCCCGTGCCCGGGCAATTTCCGAAGGGCAGCGTGTCCTGCACGTGTTGCCGCAGGAGTATGCCATCGATGCACAAGGCGGCATCCGTGAACCGTTGGGCATGTCCGGGGTACGCCTCGAAGCGCGGGTTCATCTGGTGACGGCGGCACTCAACGCGGTACAGAATATCGAGAAATGCGTACGCCGCTGTGGTCTCGAAGTGGATGCCATTATTCTCGAACAGCTGGCATCCAGCATGGCGGTCTTGACCGAGGATGAGCGTGAGTTGGGTGTGTGCATGGTAGATATCGGTGGCGGCACAACCGATATTGCCGTCTTTACCGAAGGTGCCATTCGCCATACTGCGGTTATTCCCATTGCGGGGGATCAAGTCACCAACGACATCGCCATGGCGCTGCGCACGCCCACCCAGTACGCCGAAGAGATCAAGGTAAAGTACGCTTGCGCACTGACGCAACTGGCTTCCAGTGACGAAATGATCAAGGTGCCCAGTGTCGGTGATCGTCCCGCCCGGGACCTGTCACGTCAGGCTCTGGCTGAAGTGGTAGAGCCACGTTATGAAGAACTGTTTACGCTGATCCGCGATGAGCTGCGGCGCAGCGGCTACGAGGATCTGGTGGCGGCAGGTGTCGTACTCACCGGTGGAACGGCGCGCATGGAGGGTGTCGTCGAACTGGCTGAAGAAATTTTCCACATGCCGGTACGCATTGCCAGTCCGCACAACGTGCGTGGCCTTGCCGACGTGGTACGTAATCCGATTTATTCCACTGGGGTAGGTTTGTTACATTATGCCCTTCAGGAGGTCAGGCACGGGCATGATCGTGATGGCAGGATGGTGGCAGCTCCCCCCAAGCGGAATGACGTCTCCCAGCGTGGAGGAGGGGAATGGATTCCGGCGCTGGCAAAACTCAAGGGCTGGTTGAAAGGAAATTTCTAATAGGATCGCGGTGCGGTCCAGGAGACGGGGTTTATGTTCGAACTGGTAGATAGCGCACCCTCGAGCAGTGCGGTCATCAAGGTTGTCGGTGTGGGCGGTGGTGGCGGCAATGCTGTCAACCACATGGTCGAAAGCAATATCGAAGGCGTCGAGTTCATCTGTGCCAACACCGATGCCCAGGCGCTCAAGCGAGTTGCCGCCAAGACCGTGATCCAGCTAGGCGACGAGATCACCAAAGGATTGGGGGCGGGTGCCAATCCAGAAGTTGGCCGTCAGGCGGCGATGGAGGATCGTGAGCGGATCGCTGAACTGCTCAACGGTGCCGACATGGTCTTCATCACAGCCGGCATGGGTGGCGGTACCGGTACCGGTGGTGCACCGGTTGTCGCCCAGATCGCCAAGGAACTGGGCATTCTTACGGTGGCTGTAGTGACCCGGCCGTTTCCCTTCGAAGGGCCCAAGCGTATGCGGGTGGCCGAGGAGGGCATGAAAGAACTCTCCGAGCATGTCGACTCGCTGATCACTATCCCCAACGAAAAATTGCTCTCGGTATTGGGCAAGAATGCCAGCTTGCTGACCGCCTTTAGTGCAGCCAAC
>DXFC01000293.1 GCA_019114645.1 Candidatus Halomonas stercoripullorum | reverse complement strand
CGCTATATGCCCAACCCTGAAACGCTCAGGCGCCAACGTTCGCTGCGCTTCATGAGCAAGCTCATCGGTGATCCCGGGCTATGGATCCTGTCGAGACGCAGCGTTGCCAATGCCTTTTCGGTAGGCCTGTTTACCGCCATGCTGCCGATTCCCTTCCAGATGGTCGTCGCGGCATTTGGCGCTTGGCTATTTCGCTGCAACCTGCCGTTGTCGGTGGGGCTGGTATGGACCACCAACCCGCTGACCATGCCCCTGATCTTCTACGGCAATTACCGTATCGGCGCCTGGCTGATGAACACCCCGGCACGCGAAGCTCCCACACAGGTCTCGACCCGCTGGGTTGCCGAACGCATGGCCGATATCCTGCCGGCCCTGGCTCTGGGCTCGGTGGTAATGGCTATCGCCCTGGCGGTACTCTGCAATGTTCTGGTACGCCTGATATGGCGCTGGCGTATTTCCCGTAGCTGGAAGCAGCGAGTCAGGCGCCGCCGTCAGCGACGCCTCGACCTGGAAGACTGATTGATCAGGATTGCTCGGCAAGACGTCCGCTATCCAGCCGCATCACCCGATCCTGATGCGCAGCTAATGAAGGATCATGCGTGACAATCACAAAAGCACATTCAGTCGTGCGGGCCAGCTCATCCATCAGCGCCAGGATGCTTGCCGCAGTCCCCTGATCCAGGTTGCCGGTGGGTTCGTCCATCAGCACCAGACTGGGATCGGTCACCAGTGCCCGGGCGATCGCCACGCGCTGGCGCTCACCGCCCGAGAGTTCGCCAGGCTTGTGATCGGCGCGCTGGGCAATACCAACCTTGGTCAATAACTCCCGCGCCCGCTCTTCAGCCACACGCTTGCGCTGACCGCGCACGATCAGCGGCAGCGCCGCGTTCTCCAGCGCCGTGAATTCGGCCAGCAAATGGTGGAACTGATAGACAAAACCGATATGCCGGTTGCGAAATCTCCCCAGCGCCGCTTCGCCCAGATCCAGCAAGGATTCGCCGGCGATGATTACTTCTCCCGAAGTAGGGCGATCAAGACCACCCAACAGGTTGAGTAGCGTGGTCTTGCCCGAGCCCGAGCTACCGACAATCGCCACCCGCTCTCCGGCGCGCACCTCCAGCGCCAGACCATCGAGCACGGTGACATCCTGCGGCCCTTCCCGATAGATCCGTGTCAGGTCACGGCACGCCAACATCACCTTGCCACCGGCGGTATACTGCACGGGGCTCTCATGGTTTTCGCTGGCTGCATTACTCATAGCGCAGTACCTCGGCGGGCTGTACACGCGAGGCGCGCCAGGCCGGATAGAGAGTCGAGAGGAAGGTCAGGCCAAAGGCGGCAGCGACAATGTCGCGCACATCTGCCCAATGCAAGCGCGACGGCAGGTTGCTGATAAAGTAAACACCGGCATCCAGGAACTGGATCCCCAACAGCGACTCCACCCAGCCAATCAGATCGGAAATGGTCAGCGCCAGCAAAATGCCCAGCACCACACCGATGGCAATACCAATCACACCAATCGCCAGCCCCTGCACCACAAAGATGCCCATGATGGAGCGTGGTGTGGCTCCGATTGTGCGCAGAATGGCAATGTCGGCGTGCTTGTCGGTCACCACCATCACCAAGGTGGAGACGATATTGAACGCCGCCACCGCAATGATGACGGTGAGCAGCAGTCCGATCATCCGCTTCTCCATCTGGATCGCTTGAAACAGGTTGCCATGGGAGAAGGTCCAGTCAATGCCGCGGTAGCCGGCCCCCAGCTCGTTGATAATGGAACGCGTCTCGCTGCCGGCCACGAACAGGTCATCCAGTTCCAGACGCAACCCCCCTACGGCATCGCCTAGACGCGCCAGGGTTTGCATGTCTTCGATATTGGCATACGCCAGATTGGCGTCGAGATCGGCCCCGACACTGAAGATACCGCTCACGGTAAAGCGCTTGAGTCGGGGGAAAACACCCGCCGGGGTGATCGAGGCCTCGGGTACCAGCAGGGTCACACGGTCGCCCACCCCCACCCCCAGATGGCGTGCCAGCAGCGAGCCCAGCACAATGTTCCATTCACCTGGCTGCAAGTCATCAAGACTGCCCTGACGCAAGTTCTCGCCAATGATCGAAACACGATCCTCCCACTCGGGATGGATGCCGTTGACCATGGCCCCTTCGTTACGCCCGGCCGACGAGAACATGCCCTGCTGCTCGACATAGGGAGCCGCACCGATCACCCGCTCACGCTGCATCAGCTGTTCGGCCAAGGCTTCCCATTCAACCAGGCCGCTAGGCGATTCGATCTTGGTGTGCGGCACCATCCCGAGAATGCGCGTACGCAGCTCGTAATCAAAGCCGTTCATCACCGAGAGCACGAGAATCAGCACCGCCACGCCCAGCATCAGGCCCAGCATGGAGGTGAGTGATATGAAGGATATGAAATGGTTACGGCGCTTGGCGCGCACGTAGCGTAATCCGATCAGCAGTGGCAGGCGGTCGAGCATCATCGCGTTCCTTGTCAGAGGATGCCATGGTACGGTTTTTTGCACGGCTCTGCACGGGCTTGCAACATTGTCAAAGCGCGCCTACATTGCGCCGACTCATTCCTTGTCATCGCGCTACAGCGCAACCTACGAGACGTCGCCCATGGCCAATCGCCTGCTTCCCGAATGGTATCCGCAAGACGCCGTTCAGCTCACCTGGCCCAGCCCTGACAGTGACTGGGCCCCTTTGTTCGAGCGTATCGAAGCCACCATGGAAACGATAGTGGTGGCCATTGCGCGTTACCAACCGGTACTGATTGCGGTGCCCGACGAATCACTTCGCCATGAGCTGATACAGCGCTTCGTCAGGCTCGGTGTCGAAGCTTCACGCTTGCACCTATATTCTGCCGAAGCGGACGACACCTGGACCCGCGACCACGGCCCCATTGCCGTTGAACGCAACGGTGCAATAACTTTGCTCGACTATGTATTTACCGGCTGGGGCGGCAAGTTCGAAGCACAGCGCGATAACCGCCTGACCCAGTGCCTGGCTGCGGCCGGTGCTTACGCTTGCCCGGTCGAGCGCCGTAATATCGTACTCGAAGGCGGTGCCATCGAAAGTGATGGCGCAGGCACCCTGCTCACCACCGAAGCCTGCCTGCTTAACCCCAACCGCAATCCACAACTGGATCGCGAAGCGCTGGAGGCATTGCTGGCAGCCGACTTCGGCATCAAGCGGGTGTTATGGCTGGCCAACGGCCATCTTGAAGGCGACGACACTGACAGCCATATCGATACTCTGGCACGCTTCTGTGATCCGGCTACCATTGCCTATGTACGCTGTGATGACGAGAGCGATCCGCACTATCAGGCCCTGGCCGCCATGGAGGCCGAACTCAAGGCATTTCGCCGCGCTGATGGTGAGCCTTACCGCCTGATTCCCCTGCCCTGGCCACAGCCCTGCTTTGACCCGGAAGATGGTCACCGCCTGCCGGCCACCTATGCCAACTTTTTGATCGTGAACTCTGCCGTGCTCGTACCAGTCTATGGCGATGCCGCTGACACCCGCGCCCTGATGGCACTGGGCGAGGCCTTTCCCGGTCGTGACATTGTGCCTATCGATTGCACCAGTGTGATTCGCCAGCACGGCAGCTTGCACTGCCTGACCATGCAGCTCCCCCAGGGCAGCCTGAACACCGCAAGACAGCAAGGAGTCTCCACATGCCCCGTATCTTGAAAGTCGGTCTGGTCCAGCAACAAGCCTGGCCGGATAAAGCCCGCAGCCTGAGCGAGAGCGAAGCGGGTATTCGCGAACTGGCAGCGCAAGGGGCCGAGTTGGTCATGCTCCAGGAACTGCATGCCACTCACTACTTCTGTCAGTACGAAAGCACAGAACTGTTCGACCTGGCCGAACCTCTGGATGGCCCTACCGGTCAACGCCTGGCCGCTCTCGCCGCCGAGCTCGATATCGTCCTGGTAGGCTCGCTGTTCGAGCGCCGGGCGCCGGGTCTCTACCATAACACCGCCGTGGTTTATGACCGCGCACAGGGCCAGGCAGGTATCTATCGCAAGATGCATATCCCCGACGATCCCGGTTTTTACGAGAAGTTCTACTTCACACCGGGTGATCAGGACGACAACCGCGAGCAGGGATTCCAGCCCATCGATACCTCGGTGGGCCGGCTGGGATTATTGGTCTGTTGGGATCAATGGTATCCCGAAGCAGCGCGTCTGATGGCCCTGGCCGGAGCGGAATTGCTGCTCTACCCCACCGCTATCGGCTGGGATCCAAACGATGACGATGCCGAGAAGGCGCGCCAGCAGGATGCCTGGACTCTGATTCAACGCAGCCATGCTGTGGCCAATGGTTTGCCGGTTATCGTCGCCAATCGGGTGGGCCACGAACCGGACCACTCCGGGGCTGCCGCCGGCATCGACTTCTGGGGTGGCAGCTTCATCGCCGGTCCCCAGGGCGAACTACTGGCACATGCCGGCACCGAGGCCGAGCTTGTGCTCGCAACGGTGGACATGAGTCGTGGTGAAGACGTGCGACGCATCTGGCCCTATCTGCGTGACCGCCGCATCGATGCCTACGGCGATCTCACTCGACGCTACAGGGATTAAGCGCTGGGCATTTTCCAGAAGTCACGAATCGAAGCGATCCCCTGAGCGCCTACTGCACGGGCGGGATTGGCGTCATGACGCGTCATTCCGCCCAGTGCGAACACCGGCATGGCGGCACGCTCTACCAACTCCTGGAAATCGTGCCAACCCAGTGGAGCCACTTCGGGGTGAGACGGTGTCGTACGCAGCGGTGAAAGCGTGACGAAATTGCACCCCACCCGTGCGGCCTGCTCAAGTTGCGGACGATCGTGGGTCGAAGCCGCGAGCCATTTGTCTTCAGCGATAGGGCGCCGCTCCAGGCTCATCAAACGCTCACTGGTGAGATGAATACCGTCGGCATCAATCTGCTCCAGCAGGGCCGGCTCACCATTAAGCAGCAACCGAGCTGAGTAGCGGCTGCAAAGGGCCAGGGCACGCTCGGCACGTGCCAGATATGCGGCTTCATCAAGGCGCTTCGCCCGTAGCTGCACCAGACGCACTCCATCTTCTACAAGCGCTCGCTCCAGGCAGGCATCGAATATGTCTTCGTCGCTTTCCTCAGCGGTAATGAGATATTCCGTTGGCAACATCACCGCTTGCAGAATCGGCAGGTTGGCAGCGGGAAAGGGATAGTTGGTCAGCTCTTCAAGTGGCACCCAGCGCACTGCCTGTCCTTCGCGCCCGAACGGCTCGCCACTGAACTCATGGATCTGCCAGACGTCGAGCAAGATATGTTTGTCGGGATACTCATGGTGGATACGAATCAGTGGCTGGGCACGCTGAATTTCCACGCCCAACTCCTCGTGAAGCTCGCGTTTGAGGCCTGCCAGTCCAGTCTCATAGGGTGCCAGCTTGCCACCGGGAAACTCCCACAAACCACCATGGTCGACATTTGAGGGGCGCCTCGCAATTAGAGCCTGCTTGCCATCACGACTCAAAATGGCCGCTGCTGCCACATGCACCCTTCTCTTCACCATTACTCTCATGGACTCCTACCTGCTTGGCTCACATCGAGTGATGCGAAAGTAATATTCTGCTCAGCTACGATAATCGGCATTGATACTGACGTAATCGTGAGAAAGGTCCGTGGTCAACACCGTCGCACTTTTCTCGCCA
>DXFC01000292.1 GCA_019114645.1 Candidatus Halomonas stercoripullorum | reverse complement strand
GCAACGTGCCGTGCAACTCTCGGCCGAGAAGTACTGCAGCGCCTCGATCATGCTGACCCAGGGCGGCGTCGAAGTGACGCATTCGTACAGCATCATCGATGCCTGACCTGCCACGTCGCACGCAGGGCGTGCGGCGCATGCAAGAGATCCCCCATGCAGGCATGGGTGCGGTATTGCTAGCCAGCCGGCCAGGTAAAGTGGCGCCCACCCATCAAGTGTAGATGGATATGGTAGACCGTCTGGCCACCCTGCTCATTGCAGTTCATCACCACACGGTAGCCGTCTTCGGCAAAGCCACGCTCCTTGGCTAGCTTGGCGGCGATATAGGTTAGTCGTCCCACCAAGGCCTGTTGTGACTCTTCAATATCATTGAGCGTCGTAATGTGGGTCTTGGGAATGACCAGGATATGGGTCGGGGCCTGGGGCGCAATATCGTTGAAGGCCAGGACCTGATCATCCTCATAGACAATTTCGCCAGGGATTTCGCGCTTGATGATTTTGCAAAACAGGCATTCTTGTTGTGACATCAGTTCAGCTCCTTGCGGGTTCAACGGAAACGACGCTGCGTAAGCAAATGCCGCACCAGCGGTGCCAATATCAGCTCAATGGCCAACGACACGCGAGCGCCGGGTACGACCAGGGTATGCGGACGACTCATGAAAGAATCCTGAATCATCGCCAATAGCCACGGAAAATCCACCGTGGAAGGATCACGGAAACGAATCACCGCAAATGACTCGGCATCATTGGGGATATCCTGCACTTCGAAGGGGTTTGAGGTGTCCACCGTCGGCACACGCTGGAAATTAATATGAGTGCGTGAGAACTGCGGCTGGATATAGCGCACATAGTCGTTCATGCGTCCCAGAATGGTGTCAATCACTGCCTCCTGGGAGTAGCCGCGCAGCTTGATATCGCGATCAATCTTCTGAATCCATTCGAGATTCATGGTCGGCGCCACACCCACCAACAGATCCACATGACGTGCGATATCATACTCTGGCGTTACCAGCCCGCCGTGCAGGCCTTCGTAAAACAGCAGATCGGTGCCGCAGGGCAGTGCTTGCCATTCAGTGAAAGTGCCGACCTGGCGGCCTGCCTCGATCATCTGCTTGTCCTCGGCATGTATGTAGTGCCGATAGGTACCGCTGCCGCTCTCGCCATACTCCTGAAACAGCTCCTCAAGGCGGTCAAGCAGATTGGCCTCGACAGCGAAGTGAGAAAGCTGGTGTTTGCGCTCAGGCTCCTCACAAGCCAGACGGGCCAACTCCTGGCGTGTATAGCGATGGAAGGCGTCACCATCAACAAACGCGGCGTGCACATCCTCGCGCATGAACATGCGCTCAAAAGTACGCCTGACCGTGGTAGTACCGGCACCGGAAGAGCCGGTAACGGCTATGATCGGATACTCCCGTGACATCAGCGGCTCTCCGTCCCGCTAGCAATCTGCCGTTCACGGGCTATGGCACGATGGGCAATATCATGCCGATACTGCACTCCACGCCATGCAATCGCTTCCACGCCCCGATAAGCCAGCTCACGCGCCTGTGACACCCCCTCCCCCAGCGCAGTGACGCAAAGCACACGGCCGCCTGCAGTCACGATATCGCCATTGGCATCCAGGGCGGTACCGGCATGGAATACCTTGCAGCCGGTCGCGGCAGCGGCTTCCAACCCATTGATGACATCGCCTTTGCGATAATCCGCCGGGTAGCCATCCGCGGCCAGAACCACTCCCACGGCGGCACGTGGATCCCATTCGCAGGTCTGTCCCGCCAGTTCACCGCACGCAGCAGCCAGGCACAGCGCGGCCAGGTCAGACTGCAAGCGCAGCAGGATCGGTTGGGTTTCGGGATCACCGAAGCGACAGTTGTACTCGATAACGCGGGGATTACCCTCAAGATCGATCATCAAACCGGCGTAGAGGAAGCCCGAGTAAGGATTCCCTTCGGCGGCCATGCCATGCACAGTGGGCAGGATGACCTCCTGCATGATGCGCTCATGCACCGCCTCGGTGACGACCGGTGCCGGCGAGTAGGCACCCATGCCGCCGGTGTTGGGGCCGGCATCGCCGTCCAGGGCACGCTTGTGGTCCTGGCTGGTTGCCATGGGCAGCACGGTTGTACCATCCACCATGACAATAAAGCTTGCCTCTTCACCTTCCAGAAATTCTTCAATCACCACCCGCGCGCCGGCATCGCCAAACGCATTGGCCTCGAGCATGTCACGCACCGCAGCTTCGGCTTCGGCCAGGGTCATGGCAACGATCACGCCCTTGCCTGCCGCCAGGCCATCCGCCTTGATCACGATTGGCGCGCCCTGCTCGGCCAGATAGGCCAAAGCCGGCTCGACCTTCGTAAAGGTGCGGTAGGCAGCGCTGGGAATGGCGTGGCGGGCCAGAAAATCCTTGGTAAACGCCTTGGAGCCTTCCAGTTGCGCCGCTCCCCGAGTCGGCCCAAAGATGGTCAGGCCTGCCGCCTGGAAGCGATCAACCACGCCCGCGACCAAGGGTGCCTCGGGGCCTACAATGGTCAGGTCAATGTGAGTATCACGGGCAAACTCCACCAGGCGCTCCAGGTCACTGACCTCAATCGCAACATTGGTGAGCCCCTGCTCTTGCGCGGTACCGGCATTGCCGGGCGCGACAAATACCCGCTCAACGAGGGGTGACTGGGCGACCTTCCAGGCCAGGGCATGTTCGCGGCCACCGCCGCCAATGATCAGAACCTTCATCCGCTTGCGTTTCCTGTTCTTGCTGCCGAGCCCGGCATGGAGCCGGTGCCGACATTCGGCTGGTAGGGCATCGCGGCATTATGGCAGAAAGCACCAGACACAGCCTAGAGCATCACCGGACGGCACTGTCGGGTATCATAGCGCCTACGTTTGAGAGTGAGAAAAGCGCCCGAGACCCATGAACCTGATTCTGCTTAACCCTGAAGAGATCCAGCATGAACAATTCGCCTGCGTACGCGATCCGCGCCGCCTACGCCATTTGCACGAAGTGCACCGCGCCCGGCCCGGCGACACCTTGACTCTGGGGGTGATGGGCAATGGCATCGGACGCGGAAAGCTTGTCCAGTTAAGCGACTCTGCTGCAGAATTCCAGCTGGAAGAACTGACGACACCACCGCCCCCGCCCCTGCCGGTACATCTGGTACTCGCCTTGCCCCGCCCGCGCATGCTGGCCAGAAGCCTGGAGCACGTTACCGCACTCGGCGTCAAAGAGATTACCCTGTTGCACACACGGCGAGTGGAAAAAAGCTACTGGCAGTCACCGGAACTCGATCCCGGCAAGATTCATGACCATCTGGTCCTCGGGCTCGAACAAGCACGCGATACCGTGCTGCCCAGGGTCAATCTGGCCAAAGGGTTTCGCCCCTTTGTCGAGGAGCGCTTACCGGCACTACTGGAAAACCGGCGCGGACTGGTGGCCCATCCGGGTATGCCCCAGGCATGCCCAACAGGGCTCACCGAGCCTTGCGTCCTGCTCATCGGCCCTGAAGGCGGCTTCATTCCCTACGAGGTAGAGCGCCTACTCGAAGCCGGTTGTGAAGGCATTCATCTGGGGCCACGCATTCTGCGCGTAGAGACGGCTGTCGTCGCCCTGCTGGCCCGGCTGTTTTGATATGCTGCGGCTACTCTTCATCATCCTCTATATCACTCTCCTCTTCCTCTTTATAGCGCATGACCTGCGCATCCTCGCCGCACTCAGGCTCAATAAGGAAGGTGCGCGTCACGTCAAGCAGTCCCAGGTGACCGATGGTGCGCCGTCCAAGCAGCAAGGGATAAAGCATCTCCTCGCGGTCGCGCAGGCTGAACTGCTCCTCATAGATGGTATCGCCCATGCAGATTTTCATCAGCACCACCGGGCGTTCATCGCGTCCGCCAGCTCCACGTACACGAACATCACGATACAACGGTAGCTCCACCTGCTCTTCGAACTCCTCGCCGCTAGCTTCATCGGTCAGCTCGAGACGAAAGCGCACCCACTCCTCATCATCTTTATCGAAGGTCTCGATATCCCGAGCGTCAAGGGATGAGGTCAGTGCTCCACTATCCAGTTTGGCTTTTACCTCGACTCCCCACGGCTCGAGGGTACTTCTCTCGACCCAGCCGTAGACACGCTTGTCCTGCTGTGTTTCTGCCTGTGCCATTCCGGCCAGTACCAATAAGCCGCCCGCCATCACCCAGCGTGACACATGACGCTGGCAAGCCTGGCGATAAATACTCGAAGCCTTTAAAGGCATGGACGAACCTCCTTTTACGTCGACGCTCAATGGACCGCAAACCAACACTACGGTTCCAGTCATCCCTTAACTTACGTT
>DXFC01000291.1 GCA_019114645.1 Candidatus Halomonas stercoripullorum | reverse complement strand
ATTGCGCACGACCCGGATACGACGAGACGATCACCGGCATGATTCCAACCGTTTTCGCCTGACGACCATAGCGAGTGTGAACCACCTGACCCCATGCCGAACTCAGCAGTGAAACCGCTCAGCGCCGATGGTAGTGTGGGGCCTCCCCATGCGAGAGTAGGTCATCGTCAGGCATTTATTCAAAAAAACCCGAACAGCCCACTGTTCGGGTTTTTTCTTGGGCATCATAAAGCAAGATGATAAAGTAGTTTTGGTTAATTGATACTGTGATCTCAGGAGGAGACAGGTATGGTAACGACAGTGCGTAAGCCGGCAATCGTCTTGTTGATGGCCATGATGCTGGTGGGTGTCGCGGCGTGCGATAGTCAGGGGCCTGCTGAAGAAGCGGGTCAGGACATCGGTGAAAGCATTGATAATGCAACGGAGAGTGTGGGAGAGAGCATGGAAGAGCTCGGCGAGAACATCCAGAATGCCGCCGAGGATGCGCAAAACTGATTACGCTGAGATAGCAAAAAGGCCAGGCGCAAGCCTGGCCTTTTGCGTTGATGGAGCCGGCTCACACGTTGGTATTCTGCTCGATGCCCTGCAGGTACCAAGGCGCACCGTCGCGTATTTCGCGAGTCAAATGCCAGGTCTCGTTGAATTCGGTGGACTCGCTGTTCTCGTCGAGAATGCCGTGGAAAATAACCGTGGCTTCGGCCTGGTTGCCAATTTCCCGCACGTCGCCCAGCTCGGCGAACAGGCGCACCACCTCGGTACGGTTATTGGCGGGGTGCTTGGCGCGCTCCTCACGTAGCAGGTTATATAGCTCCGGAGTGACATACTCCTGAATCCCGCTGAAGTCATTGTTATCCCAGGCGCGCTGCAGTGTCATGAAGTGCTCCTTGGCGCCCGACAGGAAGCGCTCGCGATCAAACCAGGCGGGCAGGCTGCCGAAGTCACCACCACCGAAAGTAGCGCCGGGAGCCTGCTGAAATGCCTGGGGAGCCACATGCGGTGTCTGCTCGGTGCGTTGCTGCGGACCACCCGCAACGGCAGTACGACGCCGCGCCAGCAGGCGGAAGAGCAGAAAGCCGAGACCGGCCACCAACAGCATGTCCAACAGACGCAGCTCATCAAAGGCGCCGCCGAAGAACAGAGCGGCAATCAAGCCGCCCGCCAGCATGCCGCCAAGCATACCCGGCATACGTGACCCCGCCGCCTGGCCAGGTTGTGCCTGACGCCCAGGAGCGGCTTGATTGGAGGATGCGGCCGGACGTTCCGCCGACCGTGAGAAGCTGCCGACATTGCCACCACCGCCCATACGACGGGCTTCAGCATGTTCGACAGCCAGGCCGAAGCCCATCACGGCGACCGCAAACATGACAAGAAAATGACGCATTTGAGTGTCTCTCTTCGTTAGGGGAAAGGTCGAATTGGGTCGCTCCATTCTACCGGCTATGCTTCAGGAAGGTGGATAAAACGAGGTAAATCCATGCACTTGAGGCAAGAAAATAGTCTATTGCTGGTGGTGGATCTTCAGGCTGGTTTACTACCGGTAATTGATGGCGGCGATCAGGCCCTGAGCGAAACGGCCTGGCTGGGTGGTATTGCCGATACACTGGGGATACCGATATGGCTGACCGAACAATACCCCCAGGGCCTGGGCGGCACGGCTCCCGCGTTGCTGGAAGCGTTGCCCAACCACACGCTATGGCAAAAGGTCCACTTCAACGCCCATGCCGAAAAGGACTTTGCTGCCGCCTTGGTTGAGAGCGGGCGGCGTCAGGTGGTGCTGTGTGGTAGTGAAGCACACATCTGTGTGATGCAGACGGGCCTGGGCTTGCTGGCTGCCGGTTATGAGGTCTACTGGTTGAGTGAAGCCTGCGTCAGCCGGCGGGCCGAAGAAGCTGCGCTTGCCCGCGAGCGCATGAGCCGCTCCGGCGCCATTCCGGTGAGTGCCGATATGGTGGCCTATGAGTGGCTGGAGCGCTGTGATACCGAGAGCTTCCGCCAGATCCACCGAAAATTCCTCAAACCGCGCTCGCCCCGCCCGCTGCGATTTTTCTGATGGATGATTAACTGACCTGGCTTTCGTTGCGTGTGAACACCAGGGTATCGCCATCCGACATGGCGGGATTAAAGGCATAACCAGCCACGTCGAACTGCGTGAGCGCTTCCGGGTCATTCAGACGCTCACGAATCATCCAGGCTGCCATCAGTCCGCGGGCCTTCTTCGCATAAAAGCTGATGATCTTGAACTGGCCATTCTTTTCATCCTTGAAAACCGGAGTGATGATGCGTGCGTCAAGGCGTTTGGTATCAATCGACTTGAAGTACTCGTTGGAAGCGAGGTTCACCAGCACCTTCGAACCACTCTCGGCGATCGCCTGGTCGAGAGCAGGTGTCAGGGTGTCGCGCCAGAAGGCGTAGAGATCCTTACCCGCCGGGTTCGGCAACCGGGTGCCCATCTCCAGACGGTAGGGTTGAATCAGGTCGAGTGGACGCAGCAGACCATAAAGCCCCGAAAGAATCCGCAAATGGCGCTGGGCAAAGGCATTGTCGTCGGCACTGAAGGAGGCCGCTTCGAGCCCTGTGTAAACATCGCCCTGGAACGCCTGGGCCGCCGGTTTGGCGTTAGCCGGTGTGAAGGGTAGCTGCCACTCACCGAAGCGGGCCGCATTAAGTCCGGCCAGCTTGTCACTGATGTTCATCAGCTCGCTGAGTTGCTGCGGTGAGTAATCACGCAAAATGTCGATCAATTGCTGGCTGTGGTCGAGAAAGTCGGGCTGCGAGTGGGTAGCTGACGTCGCGGGAGTCTCGAAATCCAGCGTTTTGGCCGGCGAAATCACGCTCAGCATGGGCACGCTCCTGTACCGGGATGGATAGACGGTGATTATACTAGCCACGTAACGCCGCCGGGGCTATCGCGATGATAGCCCCGGTATGGCAATCCAGTAGTCGTCCCGGCGAAGGTGTGCCAATGCACAGCCTGCCCACAAGCCCCTCAGGGCGAGGGGTTGGGAATGCGCTGATGCACCTCTTCGATGGCGTCCAGCACCTCCTGGTCCAGCTTGAGTGACTCACTGGCCAGATTGCACTCCAGCTGCTCCATGGTGGTGGCACCGATGATGTTGCTGGTCAGGAAGCTGCGCGAGTTGACGAAAGCCAGCGCCATTTGTGCCGGGTCCAGTTCATACCGACGGGCGATTTCGACGTAGGCCTGGGTGGCCTGCTCCGCCAGCGGAGAGGTATAGCGCTTGAAGCGCTCGTAGAGCGTCAAGCGGGCATTTGCCGGCCGCGCTCCGTCCAGGTACTTGCCCGACAGCATGCCGAAAGCCAGTGGCGAGTAGGCCAGCAGGCCGACATTTTCACGGTGGGCGATCTCGGCCAGGCCAACCTCGAAAGTGCGGTTGAGCAGGTTGTAGGGGTTCTGTACCGAGGCTACCCGGGGCAGGCCCAAACGCTCGGCCAGCTGCAGCGTTTTCATGACGCCCCAAGGCGTTTCGTTGGAAAGCCCGATAGCGCGCACCTTGCCGGCATCTACCAGCTCCTTGAGGGCGGCGAGACTCACTTCGAGAGGGGTGGTGTCCTCTTCATTCTCGCTGTGCTCATAACCCAGGCGGCCAAAGTAGTTGGTGCTACGCTCGGGCCAGTGCAGTTGATAGAGATCGATATAATCGGTCTGTAGCCGCTGCAAGCTGCTGTCGATGGCCTGGTGCAGCTGCTCGCGGCTCAAGCGTGAGCCACCACGAATATGCTCCATCCCCGGGCCGGCCGCTTTGGTCGCGAGGATGACATCATCGCGGCTTTCACGACGTTTGAGCCAGCTGCCGATATAGCTCTCGGTGCGGCCCTGGGTCTCGGCATGGGGAGGCACCGGGTACATCTCGGCAGTGTCGATAAAATTGATGCCGAAAGAGACAGCCCGATCGAGCTGCTCATGAGCCTCGGCTTCGCCGTTCTGCTCGCCGAAGGTCATGGTGCCCAGGCACAGGCGGCTAACCTCGATTCCCGTGTCGCCAAGCGGTCGTGTCTGCATTATCACTCCTGTCACAAAACCAACATACTAGTTGAGCCCTATAAAGGCGGCAAATAGCGGTTATCAGGCTTCTGTGGTAGCCAGCCGGCTTTCCAGGGCATCCACCAGGGCAGCAGGTTCGGCAGCAGCCAGCAGGTTGGCCCGGGTCCGGGCGGCCAGGAAACCATGCTCGACAGTGTTGTCGAGGAAGCTCAGCAGGGGCGTGTAGAAGCTGGCGGTGTCGAGCACCCCGATGGGTTTGTCATGCAGGTCTAGATACTGCCAGGTCCAGACTTCAAATAGCTCTTCCAGGGTGCCGATACCCCCCGGTAGAGCGATAAAGGCATCGGCATGGGCCGCCATACTGGCCTTGCGCTCATGCATGTTGTTTACCCGAATCAGCGTGGGCAAGCCAGTGTGTGCCTGTTCGCGCTCTACCAGATGATGGGGCATGACGCCGATAACCTCGCCACCATGCTCCAGTACCGCGTCAGCCAGTGCGCCCATCAGACCGATCCGGGCTCCTCCATAGACCAGGCCGTGGCCGCGCAGTGCCAGTTCACGGCCGAGCGCTTGAGCAGCGGCCATGAAAACAGGGTTATTCCCTGTGCGGGAACCCAGGTAAACACAAAATCTTGACATGAATTTCTCCTTGGCAGACAAAAGCCCGCCCTGGTTCAGGGCAGGCAGTCGATCACGTTGAACTCGGCGTCGAGCCATTGGCCAATGACATTATTGCCGCAGAGATGATGGGCATATTGGGTATGCAGGCAGCGCACCTGATCCCAGTTGGCGATACCGCCAATGCCGCGTTCGCGCAGTATCTCTGTATAAGCCAGCCGTTCGACCTCTTGGCGTTGCGCGGCGCTCATGTATTCCCAGCGAGCGTCAACGTAAGCGCGGTGGCTGGCATGATAAGCGGCGAGGAAGTCGGCATCTTCCTGCAGTCGGGTTTCGAGCTGCTTGATGACGCCACTGGCCTCGATACGGGAAATCTCGATCTTGAGGCGTTCGCAGCTGAGCCAGTAAAGCGTGGGAAAAGGCTTGCTGTCGACGATAGGCGCCATGCGCAGTACCAGTGGCGTGCCATTGCCATCCACCGCAGCGACCGCCTCAATGCCGCGCGGGGCACGTCCCAACTGCTCGGCGATAAGGGCAAGCTGGTGTTGATCAGGAGCCTGGTCGGTCTGGATTACCATCGTGGGAGTCCCGTATGAACTTGTTCGAGCGGCCCACGGCGCGGAAAAAAGTGCGATTGAGCTGTGTGGGCGAAGGTACATAGCCGCGCCATTGGTGCTCACAATACTCGCGGGCCCGCGCCATCAGCACATCATAAAGACGATTGAACGGCGCATCATAATCATAGGGGTCGGCGCCAAACAAGCGGATGTGGGGGTAGTCGGCGAAGCGCTCCATGAAATAGCGCTCCAGGTCGGCCTCTACTGCAACGTGCCGGGCCACGTTGTCAGGCTCAAGCCAAAGATTGTAGCGAATGACCATGTATCACTCCTGCCGGCGGTGATTGGCCCGCCTGCTGACGGGGCATACAGCTTGGACCCTAATGGTCTGGGGTCAGCTCACAATAGCACTACCTATTAACGTGCCAGGGGAACCAGGCGCGCCTGGCTCAGGCGAATCAAGTCAGCTGGTGCCAGCCCGATTTCCAGGCCACGGCGTCCGGCACTTACATGAATCCGCTCAAGTGTTTCAGCGCTGACATCGAGAAAAGTGGCTAACCGCTTTTTTTGGCCCAGCGGGCTGATGCCGCCAAGTACATAGCCGGTAGCGCGCTCCGCCTCGGCGGGTTCCGCCAGGGTGGCACGGCGGGCACCGGCCGCCCGGGCCAGCGCCTTGAGATCGAGCTGGCCGCTGACGGGGACAATGCCTACCGCCAGGCGTCCATCATCAAGCCGGGCGACCAGCGTCTTGAATACGCTGTCGGGATCCAGCCCCAGGGCGCGTGCCGCCTCCTCACCATAAGCCGGAGCGCGTGGGTCGTGCTCATAGTCGCGCAGCTCGAAGTCAGCACCGTCGCGTTCCAGCACCTTCACTGCCGGAGTCATGCACCGACCGGCTCTTCAAACGGCTGCAAATGTGCCTCCAGGGCCTCGCGCAGCGCGCCCTCGATAGGCACGGCACGTTTGGCTTGATGGTCGAACTGCACCAGCACGGCGTGGCCCACGTTGGTCAGCTTGCCCTCCTGCCAGGCTTCCTGGGTGACAGTGAAAGAGCTATTACCCAAGCGCGAGAGATAGGTGCGAATCTCGATATCGCTGCCATAATAGAGCTCGGCCCGAAAATCGACCTCCATGCGGGCCATGATCAACCGCCACTGGCGCGGGTCGAGATCCGGTGTGAACAGGCGGAACAGGTCGTTGCGGGCCAGCTCGAACCAGGCCGGCAGCCGCGTGTTGTTGATGTGCCCAAGCGCATCGGTGTCGTAGAAGGCGGGCTCGATGGTACGCACGAACATGGGTGTTTTTCCTTGTCATTGATGGCTTTAGAGCGTGTCGTCAGCAGGCTTGGAGCATCGCGCCGGGCAAGTGCCGGGTCAAGCCTTGGCGGCTTGCCGCGCACCGTACCAGCTTTGCAGCTTCATCCAGCCCAGTAGCCACAGGGTGGCGACAGCGAATCCCAGCAGAGTGCCCCACAGCAGCCCCAGCGTGGCGTAGGTGAGCGACACACAGAGCGTATAACTGAGCAGTGATCCCAATCCCGCGGGGTAGTGCTTGATCACCGTCGCGGCCGGTGCTGCACCATGGGTGAGATGCAGGATCACCAGCAGCGGATACATCGAGATCGGAAAGGCCGCCAGCATGCCGGCCCAGGAAGCGGGTACCACATGCGCAAGCGCGGTCACGATAAACACAATGGCGGTGGCGAGTCCGGCCCGCATGAGCAGTGCCGGCCAGCGTGCCCCACCCGGGCGGGGTGTGGCACGAATCTCCGGTATGCGACGGTAAAGCCAGGTAAAGCCGAAAATGGCCACCAGGGTGACCAGAGTGCCGCTGAGACGATCGAACTCAAAGCGGGTCAATATCAGGCTCGCCAGCCACCAGGCAACCAGTGCGCCAATGGTTCCGCCTAGTACACCGCGCAGGCCATCGCGACGCCCGCATAGCAGATAGCCACAGCCCAGGGCCATGGTGGCGGTAAAGCCGGCGAGGCTGAACACCGCACTCTCGGCGGCAAACGCAGGCGCAATTTCCAGGCCGATGAAGAACAGGGCGATCGCCGTGCCGAGGGGATAACCGGCCAGCAGGCCGGCGATGCGGGTGCTGACACGCTCGGCGACCAATGACAAGCCCAGCACAATACCAATTGAAATCGCAAGTTTGGCCAGCTGCCAACTCAGGGGGACATCCATTTTTATGAATTTCCTTGCACAAAAGAGCCATAGCACACATGACAGAGTCTGGCAGGTCGCGCTAACTTGGCATGACATACTGTTTTGACGGCAGAGTGCCCCGACCATATATCCGCATGTCGAGGATTGCTTCATGATATTCGATTTTGCCACGTCCGTTGAGCGTCGCCATCCTGAGGGTGGCGAATGGTCCACGCAAAAGTGGCAGCGCTATGATGCCAGTATTCTGCCGCTGTGGGTGGCGGATATGGACTTTCGTTCACCACCCCCGGTAATCGAGGCGCTGCAGGCCCGGGTCGATCACGGCGTGTTCGGCTATGGCGCAGTGTCGGCACAACTGCGCACTACACTGTGCGAGTGGAGCGCACGGGAGTATCACTGGCCGATTGAGCCCGACTGGCAGTTGTGGCTGCCTGGCGTGGTGCCCGCCCTGCATCTGGCCAGCCTCGCGCTTACCGAGCCGGGTGATGGCGTGTTGACGATAACCCCCATTTATCCGCCCTTTCTAAAGGTGGCGGAGCGTACCGGGCGCTTACCCCAGCAGGCAGCGCTGGCCGAGCCCGCTGGGCCCGGCGAGCCGTGGCAGCTGGATCTCGAAGCGCTGGAGGCGGCCATCACCTCCGAGACGCGTCTGCTGCTCTGGTGCCATCCTCACAATCCTACCGGGCGTGTGTGGAGCCATGCAGAACTGGCCGGCTTGGCGGAGCTGGTCGAGCGCCATGATTTGCTGGTGGTATCCGACGAACTGCATTGCGACCTGCTATTGAATGAAGGCGCGCTACACCGTCCGCTGGCTGCCGTTTTCCCGGCACTGGCGTCACGCACCATTACCCTGTGGGCGCCTTCCAAGACGTTCAATATCGCCGGCCTCACGGCAGCGTGTGCCATTGTTCCCGACCCCGCGCTGCGCCGGCGCTTTGCTGCCGCAGCCCGTGGCTTGCTACCGGATGTCAATGTCCTGGGACTGGTGGCGGCGCAAGCGGCCTATGCCCATGGCAACCCCTGGCGTCACGCGCTACTCGAGGTGCTACGCGGGCATCGTCGTACCCTGGTGGAGCGAGTGTCGCACTGGCCCGGCGTGAGCATGCAGCCGCCGGAAGCCACCTATCTGGCCTGGCTTGACCTGCGCCAGGCCGAAGGGCTGGCGCCGTATCAAGGCTCGCCGCAGCAAGTATTGCTGGAAGAAGCCAAGGTCGCCCTCTCCGATGGCGCTGATTTCGGCCAGCCGGGGTTCGCGCGACTCAACTTCGGCACCACAGCCGTACAGCTTGAAGCGGCGCTGGCACGTCTTGATAAAGTATTAAGAAAAGCGCAAAGGCGGCCGTAGCCGCCTTTGCAGGCCTGATCGATAGAGAGGTAGAGGGCTATCGTAGGCAGGGCGCCGTCATGTTGTCAGGATGCAGGGCCGCCGTCAGGGTCGCCTCATCCAGCAAACCCTCCTGGCGCACCAGCTCAAGAATCCCGGTATCGGTCGCCATCGCCTGCTGGGCAATACGGGTGGCATTTTCATAGCCGATATACGGGTTCAGGGCTGTCACCAGACTGATCGACTGCTCGACCATCGCCCGGCAGCGAGCCTCGTTGGCGGTAATGCCTTCCACGCACTGTTCGCGCAGCATGGTCATCGCCCGGCTCAGCAGGCGTACCGAATCGAACAGCTTGTAGGTGATCAGCGGCTCCATGACGTTGAGCTGTAGCTGACCGGCCTCGGCGGCCATCGTCAGTGTCAGATCATTGCCGATCACTTCAAAAGTGACCTGGTTGACGGCTTCGGGGATCACCGGGTTGACCTTGCCCGGCATGATCGAGCTGCCGGGTTGGCGTGCGGGCAGGTTGATCTCGTTAATGCCGGTCCGGGGGCCGCTGGAGAGCAGACGCAGGTCATTGCTGATCTTGGACAGCTTGACCGCCAGCCGCTTGAGCATGCCCGAGAGCTGCACAAAGTCACCCATGTCGGAAGTGGCGGCGATCAGGTCTTCGGCTGCCGTCAATGGCTGGCCACTGATCCTGGCCAGTTCTTCTACTGCCAACTGCTGATAGCGAGGGTCGGTATTAATGCCGGTACCAATCGCTGTGCCACCGAGGTTGATCTCGCGTA
>DXFC01000290.1 GCA_019114645.1 Candidatus Halomonas stercoripullorum | reverse complement strand
GGGAAGAGCGTACCCAGCTGCTGGGCAAACAGTGACACACGCAACTCCTCGATCCACCAGCCAAACGCCACCAGTTCGGGATCGTCATGCCCACCACGACGCTGGCTTTCACGACGGGCCGCCAGACGCTCTTCGAAAGATTGTACGTCCTGCATATGCATCTGGTCGCGCATACGTTCACGTGGCGCTTTCTCCAGGCGGATCAGCGCCGCCTCCATATAGCGCGGATACTCCTCCAGCCACTCTCCCGCCTCGGTGACAAAGCCGGGATGAACCAGGCGCTGCATCTGGGCCTTGATGTCACTGTATACCAAGGCCAGAGCCAGGTTGAGCTTGCCTTTCAGAATCTTGCTCACCTCCAGGTGACCTTCAAGCGCACGCGTCAGAGTGGCAATCAAGGCTTCCGCTGTCGGTACCAGTTCAGCACGGGTGGCATTCAATCGTTCCTCGAGTTCCGCAGCGGAGCGCGGCAGTGGCGCCTGGGCTACGCTGCGGGCAAATACGGCAGCGACCACGTCTTCATACAGCGCTCGCTTGCTGCCCACCTTGGCAAACAGCAGAGCACACTTGTCGAGCCCCGCCAGGCGTTCGATGGTACGCACCTGGTCGGGCAAACGCGTCATGGCCAGGCGCACCACCCCACGTCGATGCGCCGCCTCGGCCTTGCCGGGGTGGTCAAATAGCTCGATACGAAACGTCTTGTCAGCCGGTACCAGGGCCGGAAACGCCTCAACCCGAATACCCGCTTGTGTCGTCACCCGCGATTCCGGTAATCGTGCGTCGGGTAAATCACTGACGTCAGGTGCATCACTCACTTCAGCCGCCAGTGCCCGGGCACCTTCCCCCGCCGCCTTCTCAAAGCGGCGCTCGAGCTCCGCTACATCCCGCCCCTGACCCAGGGTGGTACCGGCATGGTCAACCACCCGTATGTTCATCACCAGATGGGACTCCAACTGCTCCACACGCCAATCGTCGTGATGTAAACGCACCCCGGTACGCCGTCGCAGGAAATCCCCCAATGCCTCGGTCAGCGGCACATCATCAGGTATCAGCGTTCCCAGCGCCGCATCGACCCAGTCGGGAATCGGTACCACCTGGCGCCGAACCGCCTTGGGCAGTGACTTGAGCAGCGCGATGCATTTCTCACGCAAAAGACCCGGCACCAGCCACTCAAGCCGATCCCGCGGCAACTGCGGCAGCATCGCCGCCGGTACCGTAATGGTGACACCGTCATCGGTGGCACCCGGCTCAAAGCGATAAGCGAGTGGATAACGCACGCCACCCAGCACCAACTCATCGGGAAACTGTGCTTGAGTGACTTCTTCGGCTTCACGGGCCAGCAAGGCGGCCCGGTCAAACTTGAGAATTTCCGGTGTTTCGGCTTCCGCCTTCTTGCGCCACGCCTCGAAGCCTTTGCCATTGACGATATCGCTGGGGATGCGCTGGTCATAAAAGGTGAATAACGTCTCTTCATCGACCAGGATGTCACGTTTGCGCGCGCGCTCTTCGAGATCTTCGACCTCTTCCACCAGCGCACGATTATGGGCAAAGAACTCTCCCCGGGTACGGAAGTCGCCTTCCACCAAGGCACGCCGAATGAACAGCTCACGCGCTTCAAGTGGCGCTATCGGGCCATAGTGCACGCGACGACCGGAGACGATGGGCAGGCCGAACAGTGTCACCTGCTCCTTGGCTACCACCTGGGCACGCTTCATCTCCCAATGCGGCTCACTGTAACTGCGCTTGGCCAAGTGCCCGGCTACCGGCTCGATCCACTGCGGCTCAATCTTCGCCACCGTACGCGCAAATAGCCGGGTGGTTTCCACCAGTTCGAAAGCCATGACCCACTTGGGAGTTTTCTTGGCCATGCCGGAACCTGGGTGAATCACAAACTTGCGATTGCGGGCACCCAGATATTCCCGATTCTCTGTAAGCATTCCCAGATGGGAAAGCAGTCCCGGCAGCAGTGCCTGATGCAGTTGCCTGGCATTCTGACGCCGCTGCTGTTGCCGCTCCGCATCATCTGCCGGCATCTCGCCGGAACGTGATGGTGGCGGTACTTCGATCTCCATCTCGCGCAGCAATTGGCGCAGTTGTCGGAAGGTATCGTGCCACTCACGCAGCCGCATGTAGTTGAGATAGTGCTCACGGCACCAACGGCGCAGGCGGTTGCCGGAAAGCGTTTCACGAGCGGCCTCGAAGCCATGCCATAAATTGAGCAGCGCCACGAAATCGGAATCCACATCTTGCCAGCGCTGGTGGGCTTGATCAGCGGCTTGACGCTTGTCGGCCGGACGCTCGCGGGGGTCCTGTACCGCCAGAGCCGACACCACGACCAATACGTCACGCAACCCACCGTGCTCAGCACCGGCCAGCACCATACGTGCCAGCCGTGGGTCGATCGGCAGCCGGGCGAGCTTGCGCCCCATTGAGGTCAGTCGATTGCCCTCATCTACTGCCCCCAACTCGAACAACAGGCGAAAGCCATCCTTGACGAAGCGTGCATCCGGTGGGTCAACAAAGGGGAAACTCTCGATGTCCCCCAGCTTGAGGGAGAGCATCGACAGGATCACCGAGGCCAGGTTGGTGCGTCGAATCTCGGGATCCGTAAACTCATTCCGGGCGAGAAAATCCTCTTCGTCATAAAGACGAATGCACACACCTTCGGCCACACGCCCGCAACGCCCTTTACGCTGGTCAGCACTGGCCTGACTGACCGGCTCTACCGGCAGGCGCTGAATCTTGGAACGGTAGCTATAGCGGCTGATACGCACCTGCCCCGGATCAATCACATAACGGATGCCCGGTACCGTCAGTGACGTTTCGGCGACGTTGGTGGCCAAGACGATGCGCCGCCCGGCGTGGGGCGCAAAAACACGGTTCTGCTCAGCATTGGAGAGGCGCGCATAGAGCGGCAAAATCTCGGTTCCCTTGAGGTCGGCACGGCGCAAGGTATCGGCGGTTTCGCGGATCTCACGCTCACCAGGCAGAAACACGAGGATGTCACGCGGGCCATGGAACCAGCGTTTCTCGCGCTCAATCAGTTCGATCTCCTCTACCGCCTGCACAATGCCCTCCTGCAAAGTGAGGTCAGCCTCATCGTCGGCTTCGCGCACCAGCGGCCGGTAGCGTACTTCGACCGGATAGGTACGCCCCGACACTGCCACTACCGGTGCCGGCGAGGACTTGCCCTGGGCATCAGGCAAGGCAAAATGTTCGGCGAAGCGTGCTACATCAATGGTAGCGGAGGTAATAATGACTTTGAGCTCGGGACGCCGGGGCAAGAGCCGCTTGAGATAGCCCAGCAGAAAATCGATATTGAGGCTGCGTTCGTGAGCCTCATCAATGATGATCGCTTCATAGCGGGTTAGTGCCGGATCATGTCGCGTCTCGGCCAGCAAGATACCGTCGGTCATCAGCTTGACCAGGGTGGCGTCTCCGCTCTGGTCGGTAAAGCGCACCTGATAACCCACCTGCTGACCCAGCTCCACCTCAAGCTCTTCGGCCAGACGTGCCGCCACCGAGCGTGCCGCCAGGCGCCGTGGCTGGGTATGCCCGATCAAGCCTCGCCGGCCCAATCCCAGCTCCAGGCATAACTTGGGCAACTGGGTGGTTTTACCGGAACCAGTCTCACCGGCGACTACCACGACTTGATGATCACGCAGGGCGGCGAGAATATCTTCGCGCCGCTCCACGACTGGCAGTTCAGGAGGGTAGTTAAAGCTGAGCGGCTGGGCAGTCCGTTGCTGGACCACCTCGATAGAGCGCTCAATCTCACGTCTCACTCCCGCCAGGCCACGGTTAACCGGCTTGCCTTCGCGCACACGCCGCTCAAGCCCCTTTAGCCGGCGTGCCAGCGCTTCGCGGTCGCGCAGCATGACCTCTTGCAAGTGGTGCGTCAGGCGTTCCAACTCAACTTGATCCTGATGGACGGTGCCTGTTCGGGTTGCAGTACTCACTAAATTCCTTTTGCTACGAAATTGCCCTACCAAGGAAAAACCTGCCCGTTCCGGAATACCGAAACGGGCAGGTCATTGTAGCGCTGGTTAGCGGACCTCGGCCAATCTAGCCTGGCTTGCCAGTCTCCTCGTCACGCAGCTGACGCCGCAGCACCTTACCCACGTTGGTCTTGGGCAGCTCGTCGCGGAACTCGATCAAGCGGGGCACTTTATAGCCGGCCAGCTCCTTCTTGCACCATTCGCGCAGGC
>DXFC01000289.1 GCA_019114645.1 Candidatus Halomonas stercoripullorum | reverse complement strand
TACCAGCGCATTCAAATCCTGCTCGAACGCCGCCCAGTCCACACTATGCGTCGCCCCGGCTGTGACGGGTTCGCCTGCCTCACTCTCAACAACCTCGCGGACCAGGCCTGCCCCCACCGTTACATTGCTGAGCCGGTCGATGACGATAAAACTGCCCGTACCAGGGCTTTGCGCATAAGTGTCGAGCGCCACCCGATCGGTCAGTTGGACACGACAGCGGGCAATGGCATTCAGCGCCAGCTCATCCGCCGCATGGCGCTCCAGGGTGTTGACGTCGACCTGATAGTGGATCGTGCCCACCTGCCCCGCCACCGAGCGTCCGGCCAAACGAATATCGTACTGCCGGCCCGGTGTGAGCGGCTGCTCATGCATCCACACGATATCGGCATCGAAAGCGTGGGTTTGTGTCACGTCACTATCCGCAGCAACCAGCCAGTCGCCACGCGAAATATCGATGTCATCGGTCAGCGTGACGGTTACCGCTTGCCCCGGCCAGGCCGCATCAAGGTCACCCTCATAGGTCACCACCCGTTCGACATGACTGCACTTACCCGAAGGCAACACCTTTACCGCTTGCCCCGGACGCAGCACGCCCGCTTCCAGGGTGCCGGCGTAGCCACGAAAATCCAGGTGCGGGCGATTGACGTACTGCACCGGGAAGCGCAAGTCGGTCAGATTGCGCTCACCCTCAATCGCCACCCCTTCCAGCAGTTCCAGCAGCGCCGGTCCCGGCTGGCCCTCCGCCCGGTACCACGGCGTGCGCTCACTACGGTTGACCACGTTGTCGCCAGCCAACGCCGAGATCGGCACAAAGTAGAGGTTCTCGACCGATAGCTGTTCGGCAAAGTGTCGATAGTCCGCCACGATCTCGTTGAAGCGCGCTTCGTCGAAGTCCACCAGGTCCATCTTGTTTACCGCAATGACCAGATGCTGGATACCCAGCAGGTCGGCGATAAAGCTGTGGCGTCGGGTCTGGGTCTGCAGGCCATGGCGGGCATCAACCAGAATGATCGCCAGATTGGCGGTAGAGGCGCCGGTTGCCATGTTACGGGTGTACTGCTCATGCCCCGGCGTATCGGCGATGATGAACTTGCGCTTGTCAGTGGAGAAAAAGCGGTAAGCCACATCGATGGTAATGCCCTGCTCACGCTCCGACTGCAACCCGTCGACCAGCAGCGCCAGATCCACGGCATCGCCCGTGGTACCGCTCTTCTTCGAATCCCGCGTAATCGCCGCCAGCTGATCATCAAAGATCATCTTGGAGTCGTGCAGCAGCCGGCCAATCAGGGTCGACTTGCCATCATCCACACTGCCACAGGTGATAAAGCGCAGCAGATCCTTGTTCTCATGCTCGTGCAGATACTGCTCGATATTGTCCGCTATTAGAGAAGACTGATGTGACATTAGAAATATCCCTCGCGCTTCTTGCGCTCCATCGAGCCCGCCTGGTCATGATCAATGGCTCGCCCGCTTCGCTCACTGGTTCGCGTCAACAGCATTTCCTGAATGATCTCGGGCAGGGTGGCGGCGCGGGACTCCACCGCGCCGGTCAGCGGATAGCAACCCAGGGTACGGAAGCGCACCCAGCGCTCTTCCGGCACTTCGCCGGGGGCCAGTGGCAAACGCTCATCGTCGACCATGACCAGCATGCCGTCGCGCTCGACCACCGGGCGCGGCGCGGCGTAGTAGAGCGGCACGATGGGAATCTGTTCCAGGTAGATGTACTGCCAGATATCCAGCTCGGTCCAGTTGGAGAGCGGAAAGGCGCGAATCGACTCCCCTTTGGTGACCCGGGCGTTGTAGAGATTCCATAGCTCGGGGCGCTGGCTCTTGGGGTCCCAGCGGTGGTAGCGGTCACGAAACGAGAACACCCGCTCCTTGGCGCGGCTGGCCTCCTCGTCGCGGCGCGCGCCACCAAAGGCGGCATCAAAACCGTACTTGTCCAGCGCCTGTTTCAGGCCCTGGGTCTTCATCACATCGGTATAACCGCTGGAGCCGTGCTCGAAAGGGTTGATATTGGCCGCCCGCCCCTCCTCGTTAACGTGCACCAGCAGCTCCATGCCCACCTCGGCGGCCATGCGATCACGAAAGGTGATCATTTCACGAAACTTCCAGGTGGTATCCACATGCAACAGCGGAAACGGCGGCGGACCCGGGAAGAAGGCCTTGCGCGCCAGGTGCAGCATCACCGAAGAATCCTTGCCGATGGAGTAGAGCATCACCGGATTGGAGAACTCCGCGGCCACTTCACGCAGGATGTGAATCGACTCTGCTTCAAGCTGTTGGAGATGGGTTAGCCGGCGGGGCGTCAGTGCAGAGGGAGAGCCTGACGCCAATGCGGGAGGCTCGCGCTCAGGGGCAGGTAGATCAGAAACTGGAAGATCGAGAGCGGAAAGGGAAGCCATCGGCCCGGAACCTCACATGTCGAAAACGAAAAAAAGCACATGCGGGACAGGGTAGCCCTACGCCAACCATAACGTAAAAGAATGAATAGCTCTCTTTTTATTCCATTCTCTCTGTTTTACTTTCAAACTCGCCGATCTCGACACGCTCTACCCAGGTGCTCCACGTGTCGTCAGTCAGGTCAACAATGCGAAAACCCGGACCCAAAGCCTCATCGACAGCGAAGTCTTGCACCCCCGGCAAGAACTGGTCCGCCGTGGCGGGACAGCCGTACACCATGACTTCGCCCAGGTCGAGCTGCCGGCGCCCGACAAACGCTTGATGGATATGGCCACAGAGAATCGCCTTCACCTGAGCGAACGGTGCCAGCGCTTGCCACAGAGCCTCGCTGTCCTTGAGGCCGATACCATCAAGCCAGGCCGAGCCCACCGCCAAGGGCGGATGATGCATCGCCAACAGGGTGGGACGCTCATCCTCGGCGAGGCGTGCCGTCAACTCCGAAATACGTGCCTCACCCAGCTCGCCATGAGCGAACCCGGCCGCATAGGTGTCTGCCACCACCAAGCGCCAGCCGCCCAGCTCAATCACCTCCTGAACGGGGTGGATATCCCGCATCTGCGCCGGCTGATCGTGATTGCCGCCAAACCAGAACCAGGGGCACTCCAGCGCCGCCAGCACCTGTTGGGCGTGTTGATAGGAAGCTGTCGAGCCATCGTTGCTGATATCCCCGGTCATAATGACCACATCGGGCTGCGCCGCACGAACCGCCGCTACCACGGCTTCAAGCTGACGCAACGGCACACCACAGCGTGAGCGCGCTTCGGGATCGGCTTCTAAATGACAATCGGTGATTTGAATCAGACGCATCAGCCCAGCGACTCCGGGAGACTGGCGTGACCATGGGCCAAGCCGTGGGCCAGCCACTCACCCAGAAAGCGATTGATCTGGAGCTTTTCGTCGGGCTGGAACATGCGCACATTGGGGTAGCGATAACGCCCACTGAAGTGGCGCTGGCGCTGAAAATCGGTGACTTCTGCCATGCGCACATCATGGTAAAGATGCACGCGCACCTGCAGTGGCTCGACCACTTCATCCATCAGGCCGCCCTGGCTTACCTGAACCATGGTGGTATACGGCGCCTGCTCGAGCACCGTCAAACGCAAGATACCGAAGCCTCCCTGTTCGCCGTACAGCTCCAGCTCCCGCGTTTCACCCGCCGTCAGCTCGCCCAGCAGCCGGGTCAGGCGCAGATAGTTGGCGCTGCACTCGCCTTGGAGACCCTTCAGGTCGGTGACATAGGCGGTTTTTCCCACACTACCTCCTCGCTTCAAACTGCTCCCGTAGTGACGC
>DXFC01000288.1 GCA_019114645.1 Candidatus Halomonas stercoripullorum | reverse complement strand
CACTGGCCTCACTGCCTGGCTCAATCCCACCTTCCAGGTCATTTGGCATCCAGTTCCAGCTGTCGACACTTATGTGCCAGGGTGCGCTTGGGCAGGCCGAGGCTCTCCGCTGCCAGGGCACGGTTACCGTCGAATTGCTGCAGGCGCAGGCGAATCAGCTCCGACTCGTAATCACGCAGGGCCTGGCGCAAATCCTGCACGCTACCGGTTGCCCCGTTGACCCGCACCGCTGTGTCTAGCACATCGTCTATCGCCACATCGCAACGACCCGGTAACGCAGTGGGCTGGATGTCTTCACCCGGGCGCGTCATGGCGCAGGCGTAGTCGATCAGATTTTTCAGCTCACGCACATTGCCCGGGTAGTCACGCTTGGCCAGCAGGCGCAGCGCAGCCGGCGTGATTCCCATGTCACTGCGCCCTTCACGACGACAGAAATCAGCAATGAAAGCGGCTACCAGCTCGGCAATATCCTCGCTCCGCTCACGCAATGGCGGCAGGCTGAGCGGGAACTGTCCCAGTCGGTAGTAGAGGTCGGCGCGGAAGCGTTGATCGCGAATACGGTCATGTAGCGGTTGATGGGTAGCCGCGACTAAACGCAAATCGGCATGGCGCTCATCACTTGCCCCCAATGGACGATAACGGCCGTTTTCCAATACACGCAGCAACTTGGCCTGAAGTGGCAGCGGCATATCCCCGATTTCATCGAGAAACAACGTGCCGCCGTCGGCCTGGCTGATCAATCCCTCGCGGGCACGATCAGCACCAGAGAAGGCGCCTTTAGCATGGCCGAACAGCTCCGACTCAAGCAGCGATTCGGGAATCGCCGCACAGTTGATTGCCATGAATGGACCCTCGCGGCGTGACGACAACCGGTGAATGGCCTGGGCTACCCGGTCTTTGCCGGTACCGGTCTCACCCTGCAGCAACACCGCCAGACGGGTTTCCGCTGCACGTACGACCTGGTCGCGCAATGCCTGCATCGCTGGCGATGAGCCCAACAAGTCCTCTGCCAACTGTCCGGCCAAGACCTGGCGACGAGCGCCATCATTAAGCTGTGCCAAAGACTGACGCAGGCTCGCTTCACGTTGGCGCTCTCCCTGGTGACGGGTGAGCCCCGTCCATAGCCGGCACAGCAATGCGGCAAAGGCCGCGAACTCAGGGTCCTCCTCAAGCTGTGCCAGCACTCGTTCCTCGCCCACCAGGGCCAGCACACCCAGCCATTCACGCTTGCCATCCAGAGCTCGCAACGGGCGAAGTGCCAGCTGCAAAGCACCGGAAAACCCGGCAACCTGAGCCTGAAAGGCGGGATGGTCGAGCCGCGAGCGTGCCTCCAGCAAGCCCAGACGCAGCGGTTTACCTTGGCGAATGGTGTGAGCATAGGGGTGACGGAAGTCGTCACACTCAAAACGGTTTTCACTCTGACCATCATGTCCCAACCAGCGGCCACTCCCCTCCAGGTAGAGACAGCTCACCCATTCCAGGCCATAGCTACTCTGGAGCAGACTGGCGGCCCGGCCACGCAGCTCGACAGTCGAGGCGCTTTCAACCAGTGCCAGTGCATGAGCCATGCCATCGAGGCGGGATTCCAGCGGCACATCTGCTCCACGCCAGCACACGCCGACTGCCTTCTCCGTCATGGTTTAGCTCACCTCCGCAGTGAAAGTGCCCGCCGCATCGACGCCCAGCGCCACTCGGGTGACCGGCTCGCGTCGTGACAACCGGTCGAGCAACACCCGTGACACCGGAGGTAACAGCTCACCATCGATGACTGACTCGAGCATGCGCGCACCGTTTTCGCTGCGCGTGGCGCGCATACAAATGGCCTCGTGCAGTGCCGCATCGAGGATGACCTCGGCTTGACGGTGACGCGTACGGATACGTCCGGCCAGGGTGGCGAGTTTGGCCGCTACGATATTACGCAGGGTGTTGGTATCCAGCGGGACATAAGGCACTACTTCCATGCGCGCCAACAACGCCGGCTTGAAGAAGTCGACCAATTCCGGATAGAGCGCATCATCCAGCACCACGGGATCCCCGGCATGGGACACAATGGTTTCATAGCCAAGATTCGAGGTCAGAAAAAACACCACGTTCTTGCAGTCGATCAGGCGTCCTTCGCCATCAGTCAGCTCGCCCTTGTCGAAAGCCTGATAGAACAGATTGAGTACATCGGGGTGTGCCTTTTCAACTTCGTCGAGCAATACCACCGAGTAAGGTCGTTGACGAATCGCCTCGGTCAGCAAACCACCTTCGCCGAAGCCCACATAGCCCGGCGGTGAGCCGATCAGTCGCGATACAGTATGCTTTTCCTGATACTCGGACATATTGATGGTGGTGAGAAACTGGCGACTACCGTAAAGTCGTTCGGCAATCTGTATCACGGTCTCGGTCTTGCCCACACCACTGGGGCCCACCAGCAAAAAAGCCCCCAGCGGACGGCCGGGACGCCGCAGGTCGGCACGCGCAGTGAGCAGGTGGCGATGCACCCGCTCAATGGCCATGTCCTGCCCCTGGATCGACTCCCCCAGGTGCGCGGGTAGCTCGGTCAAACGAGTCAGCTCATCACTGGTCATGCGCTCTACCGGCACACCGGTCCAGTCGCCGATGACCTGGGCGATCTGCGCTTCTTCGACACTGGCACTGACCAGGGCAAATTCCTGCTGCAGTTCGGCCAGGTGTGCTTCATGCCTGGCCAGGGCAACATGCTGATCTTTATCCGGCGCGTCGTGGCTACTATCCGCTTCGAGCAACTGACGCTGTAAAGCGAGGATCATGCCGACACATTCGCGCTGGTCGCTCCATGCCGCTTCAAGCCGTGTGACTTCCTCTTCCAGGCGCGCCAGATGGGCTTCGAGTTCTATCTCTTGAGCCGCATCGGGACGCCGCCCTAATAAACGCTCGCGTTCAAGCTGCTCGTGCTCGCGGCGGGCGGCAAGCTGTTCGCTTTTCAGGTGACTGAGCTGACGCGGCGGCATATCCAGCGCCTGGGCCAGCCGCGCACAAGCGGTATCGAGCACATCGATCGCCTTGTCAGGCAATCGCCGCCCGGCCAGGTAACGCGCCGAAAGCTCGGCAGCCGCGCGCAGTCCGCTGTCGCCCACCAATACACCATGGGCATTTTCGTAGGTATCACGCAGGCCTCGCAGAATCGTCAGCGCCTGGTCCACGCTGGGCTCGGCCAGCGCCACCGGCTGAAAGCGCCGTGACAATGCCGGGTCCTTCTCGAAATACTTCTTGTACTCACGCCAAGTGGTAGCCGCAATGGTACGCAGCTCGCCACGAGCCAAGGCCGGCTTGAGCAAGTTGGCTGCATCTGCGCCGCCTTCTGTATTACCGGCCCCGATCAGGGTGTGGGCCTCATCAATAAACAACAGAACCGGCCGGGGCGATGTCTTGACCTCTTCGATCACCGCCTTGAGGCGCTTTTCGAATTCGCCTTTCACTTCGGCACCGGCCTGCAGGGCACCGATATCAAGGCTAAGCAGTTCAACATCAGCCAGCACAGCCGGCACCCGGCCGGCGACAATACGTGCCGCCAAGCCTTCCACCACGGCACTCTTGCCGACGCCGGCATCGCCTATGACGATAGGGTTGTTTTTACGCCGCCGACCCAGGATATCGAGCATCTGATCGATCTCGGGATCGCGACACAGCACCGGATCGAGCTCACCACGTCGGGCCTGCTCAGTGAGTGAGGTAGCAAACCGCGCCAGGGCACTGTCACCTTGCTGGACCTGAGGTTTGCCGGCCTCACTGGGTTCGGCACGGGGCGCCTCGGCGGAGTCGGCAGCCAGCCGCTCGAAACCGCGACGCAGTCCCTCGCGATTGATCCCCGCCAACAAGGCGGCGCTACCGGGTCCCAGGTAACGCCCGGTATTGTGCAACAGTGCGGTAAAAATAAGTCCACTGCGCAAGCTGTCATAGGCAAACTCGGTAGTTGCCAGCAGCCAGGCATCCTGCAACAACTCGACAAGTAGTGGCGAAAAGCTCGGCGTGGTGATCTCAAGATGGCGTGGCGGACGAATCTCCTCGGTTAGTCGCGCACGCAGCTCGTCAATGTCGACACTCTGCCCCGTCAACAGGCAGCGCAAATCGCACAGCGGCTGATCGATCAGCGCCAACAGCAAGTGACCTACGCTGATCTCCGGCGCCTGCTGTTCGGCGCACAGCACTGCTGCCTGTTCCAGCCCTTGGCGGGAAATGGCATTGAAACGACCGATGAGTGCGGAAAGCTCTACCCTGAGCATGGGTTCTCCTAGCGATAAATCTGATCGAGAAGGGTGCCGACCTGAGCCGCTTGCTGATCAAGGGACCAGGAGAAGCCCAGATAGGCACCGACCATGGTGATGGTGAACAACGCAAAGACACCCCATAGTGGCAGACCCCGACGGTGCCGCTGCCGGCCCGGCATGACGTTGTCGAGTGGTCGGGTCAGACTCTCTTCGCCAGCCTCTTCAAGGGATGTCAGCTGATCGCCCAAGGTGCGTACAATATGCTCGTACTCCTCGTGACCATGCTCCATGACCCGATAACGCCCCTCGAAACCAAGACACAGGCAGAGATAAAGAAACTCCAGCATGTCCCGGTAGCGCTGCGGCTCCTGCTGTAGTCGCGAGAGAATCGAGAAAACTTTCTCACCGCCCCAGGTTTCGTTGTGAAAGCGTGTCAACAGTGAGTGCTCGGCCCAGCGGCTCTGCTGTCCCCAGGGCGTGGCCATGACCGCCTCGTCGATAAAGGAGCAAAGCACGTAGCGGAAAGCCAACAGCGTGGGCCGATCATAGCCCTGCTCTGTGAGCTCAACCTCGATAGCCGCGACCTCATCGACCACCTGGCGGTAGAGCCTCTCGATGTCGCTCATCTCGCCAAGTTGACGGACCCGCAACACCATACCCAGCAGTGAGCTAGCAGCATCTACCAAAGGATTGAGGTTGTAGCCACGCAGGCGAAACCAGTACGCTTCGTCAGCATCAAGTTGCTCGGCATGGCTATGAATCAGCTGTCCCAGGCCCACCTGGTCAATGCGATCCTCATGGCGTGTGGGTACATGGCGCGCCATGGTGCCGGGTTCTGCCGCATGTCGCATGACAAGTTCTTGCATGACTTAGCTCCTGATCGCCCAGAACTGCATTTCAAGCCCGGGGAAGTCCCCCGCTACATGGAAAGCAAAGCCACTAGCTCCCTCGAGCATGCTCCAGGCCTGGCTCTGCCGATCGAGACGGAAATAGCTGTAACCGGCGTGGTAAGGCAATTCACGCGGTGCCACCGGCAGCGGTTCAAGCGGCACACCAGGCAACTGTAAACTGATGAGATCACGGATACGCTCGACGCTGGCCACCTTGGTTTGCTGCAAAATCTGCTTGCGCAATCGCTCCTGGGGTAAATCGGCATGTACCGCAAGGATAAACTCGGCACTCTCGAGCAGGGCCGGATCTGCCAGGGGAGCCACCAACAAGCCATAGCGACGCGACTGCAACTGGATTGCCAGCGCGCGCGGCTCAAGTACGGTAGAAAGTGCTTGACGCAAACTCTGTATCAAGTGCCGGAAAGCACGCTCCGGATAGTCATGGTCATAGGCCGGAAACTCCGGCGGCAGGCGCGATTCATCAGTGAAGGTCACCAGTTCGCTGGCGGTTTCCAGCATGTTGGCAAACAGCCGTTCCGGATGCAGTTGACCCAGACGCGCCAGATGCTGGAAGCGTGGTTGGGCACGGTTGAGTAATTGCAGCAGCATGAAATCGGAGACATCGGCGACACCCGCCTGATGCGGCGAAGCGAGGCGGTGAGCGATGCTCCGTGCCCGCTCACGCATCAACCCGGCCATCTCGCCAACGAAACGCTGCAACACGGGTGCCGTCTGGACATTCAGCAGAGTGGGGATGAACTGCTCATCAAGCACCAGGCTGCCATCCGGCCGACATTCATTGACACGCGCCACCGCCAGGCAGGTGTACGCGCTGCGATCGTCGCGCTCCAGCATCAGCCGGGGGGCGACCCGGGCCACATCCAGCATGGCGGTGTCGCCATCACGGGAGTGCAGGTCACGCACGCTACGCTGGGCCAGGCGGTAACGGGTCGGCAACTCATCGTCAGGCCAGCGCACCTCACCTACCGCATCGGTCGCCAGCGGCAAGCATAGATAGACAAGCTGGTTGGCAATACCAGCGTCGGCAATTTCCAGCGGCTGGGGTTCGATATCATCGTCGGGCAGTGCAAACGCCGTACCGTCAGGCATCACGCCGTTGGCACGACTGATCGCCACACGCCCGAAGCTAAGATATTCAGCGTTGAGTTCCAGCGTCTGAAAGCCGTACAAGGTGTGACTGACACCGCGCAGGCGTGTTTCGAGCAAGCCTTCCAGGCTACGCTGCTGCTGCTGAAAGTGCTGCGGTTTTATGAACAGCCCTTCGCTCCATACCACTCGGTTGCGACTGGCCATTACTCTTCCTTCCTCAGCTCGGCTTCGCTGGCGCGCAGATGCACCAGCAGGTGGTAGTCCTGGCTGCGTGAGGCGACCTTCACCACCTTTTTCCATTCGGCTTGGTCGGGATTGCTGTAAAAAGCAATCAAGCCGATATAGCGGGTCTCCTCATCGATCTCGAACGGCTCGTAGAACTTCCACTGCCCAGGCAGCAAGGTAAAGTCATCATGAGCCAGGTAGTTGGTACCCAAAGCGCCTTCAAGGTCGTTACGCAGCTGATAGTGCGCAGCCGCCATCAACATCGAGTCGTCCTTGAGTTGCAGGATCTGGAAGCGCAGCGGAGTGCCCTCGCCTTCCATGTTGGAATTTACGTCAGCCTCGGCCAGCAGGGCGAGGTCAACTCGACTCGGCCGGTCCTCGGGATAACCCACCGGAATAGAGGGGTCACGAACCACCTGCCAGGTTTTGCTGGCGGTGGTACAACCACTGGCCACCAGTACCAGCAACATGACTGCTACCCAGATGGGACACCACCTGAAGACAGCCCTCACGCTCGGCTTTCTTGTACGCATGTTGCATGTATTCCGTATCGTCATGTTCATTTGCTTGCGCGCTGCTGGTGCCGTACCGACTGGTCATAGGCCTGCTCGAAGACTTCCCAGAACAGCTTGGCGAAGCCTTGTTGACGGTTGGAGTTAAGCTCCTGGTAATAGTGGTGATACATCTCCCAGGCCCAGCCACCCTCGTCGGTCAAGCGGCCGCTTGTGCCGCGATAGGCATGAAAACGCTTGAGCAGTGCATCCGGCGCAAAGGCATCGAGAATCGCCTGCAGGGCTTCGCCAATAGCTTCCTCCACCGCGGCCTGGTGCTGCCCCTGATGAGTCAAGCACTCGCTTACCGCCGCCGGCGCCGAGAGATGCACCGGGCTGCGGCGCGCGGAAAACAGCGTCTCGACGGTGTCGCGGTAGGGCTGACCGAGGCGTAGTGGATTGTCTTCGATCGGCTGCAGCCGTCGGTCGCGCAACGGGTAGCGGCTGTCATCCTGGGCCCGGTGCAGCGCCTGCAATCCTTCGATGGCGGCGCGCAGCGTCTGTCCGGCCTCACTGATGAAGTGGAGTTGCTCCTCGCTGTCGGCGAAGTGCAATTCCGCTCCCAATGCACGCAGCAGCGGATCGCTGCCGGCAACGCCGATGCTGGCCGGCAAGCTCTCCTGCCAGCGCTCCTCAAGCTGCTCGCCCACCGAGCGTTCAAGGCCATCCAGCAGCTCTGCATCTCTATCCCGACTCATCGTTATGTCATCCTCATCTCGTTCATTCTGCGGCGTGCTCGTGCGCCGTACTTGCCGGTCATGCGCCATGACTTCAGCCTGGAGCGGCTCTTCCAGAGCACTCGACAGGGATTCATCGGTAGTGTTTTTCTCACTGCCATGGGCCAACGCCATGAGCGGATCGTGCCGACCAGCACCGGGCGTAACGGCCTGCAGTGCGGCAAGCGGGTCATCTCGCCGTGGAGCCACACTGGGAGTTAACCGGGTAGTTTGGTTTTCCATTTCTCCTTGTTCAGCCAAGGTTTCCCGCTCGGCATCCATATCGATCAGTGCGGCCAGCGGCTGGGAGCCGGGCAATCCCGCTTGACGGTCACCCAGGTAAACACGGACTCGATACTCGCCAAGGAAGAGTTCATCCCTGTCACGCAGGGCAACCCGACGATCCCGCCCCAGCGGCAACGTGGCCTGGTTGATAAAAGTGTGTCCGCTACGATCAATCAGACAGAACTGGCCATCGAACAGCCGGATCTCGGCATGTGCAGGGCGGATACGTCCGGTGTAGTCCTGCAGCAACCAGTTGTCGTTAACGCCACTACCCAGGGTTCCGCCTGCGGTGGTGAAGACATGACTGCTGGTGGATCGCCCCTCCAGCTGTGCGCTATTGAGCACCACCAAAGTGATAGCGCTAGCAACGGCCTCCGGCCGGCCAAGAAGAGACATGGTGTTACCCCGTCATCTGGATACGTACCCGACGACGCTGCGTAGCGACACCGGATTGTGGGTTGACGAAAGTGGTCCAGCCGAGCTGACAGCAGCCCTGCTCGCCCAGCCGCATGGGCTGCACAGCGCTTTCCAGCAGCTCGAGTTCCAGGTCGTAAGCCAACGGTTCACGCAGGACAAAATTGATCAGAGTCTTGAGCGATGCGTATTCACAACCGTCGGGCAGGAAGTCTCGAAAGCGGGCGAGGCTGAGTCCTTTCAGGCACAGCGCAAACTTGCCGCCTACATCGGCGACCCGATCGCCAGCCACCATGTTCTGGCCCAGGACCATGCCCGTACGACCGGCGCGGCTACGCTGATCGTCAGGAATATCGACCCAGCGATGCACCCACTGCTCGACGCTCACCTCGTCAAGATCGAAACAGTGGCCCACCACGCTGCAAACCACCTCCGGCGAGCGAGACCGACCTGCCAAAAGACCGGCGTAGGCCAGCATCTTTCCCCAAGGGATTGGCGTCTCTACGCGCAGCTCCTCGTCGGCCAGTCCAACCAGCGCGAATACCGCCGCGGAAAAACCGTCGCTGGCTCCATCCTGATAGCGCACATAGTGGCGGTATTTACGCCAGCTACGATGCACCAGGGTCAGCAAGCGGTGGTGGAAGAAGTCGAGAAAATCACGGGCGACACCTTCCTGATGAGCGGCTTCATGGGCCAGCGATTCCAGGTAGTAGCCCGGTAGTGGCGACTGGGCACCTTGCAAGCCAAAGAAGCTGACTTCCAGTGCATACTCACCGCTCGAACGCTGCTCCAGCGCCACCACATCGCTGCTGGGAAAGCCGAGCGAGGCCGAAGCGCTGTAGCGCACACGCTCACATCCCGGGCGCACCTGCTCGCTGCGCTCGAGGTCGTCGTCGTGGTGGCGATGCAGCAACTCGATAAGCTGGTAAAAATCATAACGCCGGGCCCCCTGGATCAGGGCAGCCGGGGCTAGATCAGGGGCTGTTGGCCCGGCTGCAAGGTCCATGCGTAACATTCCTGGTTATGGCGATTGACAACACGCAACTCATGAAACGAGTTAATGCTGGCGTAGAGTGAGAAAAACCGGGCCAGCACACTGCCAAACAGATACAAGCTACCTTCATCACCGAAAGCCTCCTGATCCAGTGTCATGACCGAGCGCAGGCCGCGCACCGGCAGCCCGCGATCGAGACGATCAATGGCGCGAGTCTCAATACTCACCACGCCGGCCAGACGCTGGCGCGAGATTCGTTCCGCCTGGCGGTCGACCAGGGCCGGAAAGTCGTAGGCGCGCAGCACTGTACACAGCGCGTCTCGCTCCAGCAGCGACAGGTAGTTGAGCGACAAATTGGAGATCAGCGTCCACAACAGGCTGCCATCCAGCGCCGGGCGCAGCGTCGGAGTAGGTCGGATAATGTTGCGATAGTCGGCATATACCGGACTGGTATCGGTAGAGGCGTTGATATCACCCACCGCCAGGCGTTCGGGCAGAGTGCGGTTACTACAGGTCAGGCGCAGCGAGACTGTCTCGCGTAGGCCAACACAGACTTGTTCATCATCACGCAAGAAAGCGATGTCGTGATCGAAGCCATCACCGCGCAAGCTGTCACGCACTCGCACACGGTAGTAGCGCGCCTCGCGTCCACGATCACGTTCGATCTGGTGCTGAAAACTCTCGAAGGGGACAAATTGACGCGATTCGCCGCGCAGCTTGCCACTGTCACTTTCCAGCCACCCCTGCACCACATCGACACTGAACACTTCATAGTGCGTCGGCAAACGGCTGCTGGGACAA
>DXFC01000287.1 GCA_019114645.1 Candidatus Halomonas stercoripullorum | reverse complement strand
TAAGCGAACCCTGCTCGGCGGGTACCGGCTGCTCCAGGTACTCGTAGAGGTTCGACAGATAGAGGTTGTCTTCATACATGCCGCTCACCGAGGTGAGGCTGGCGGACAGCGCAGCCTGGCCTTGCTTGAACACCATCAGGTACAT
This sequence comes from Candidatus Halomonas stercoripullorum, assembly GCA_019114645.1. Taxonomy (GTDB): domain Bacteria; phylum Pseudomonadota; class Gammaproteobacteria; order Pseudomonadales; family Halomonadaceae; genus Halomonas; species Halomonas stercoripullorum. The sequence goes on along the minus strand of DXFC01000287.1, from coordinate 2,740 downwards.
GGTCATTTCACCCAGGGTCAGCGTGCCGGCGATGGTTTCCACGACCACCCAGGCGTAAGCTCCGTAGAAGGCCAGGGTGCCTAGCAGGCCGAGTACAAAACCCCAGCCCTCGCGACGCAGGGTCAGACGGCGGTCTTCCCCATAGAGGGTTGCGAAGATATTCCGGTAGCGTTCCAGCAGTAACGGCTCCAGGCCGAACAGCTTGACTTCCTTGATGCTGTCCTCGCGGGCCAGTACTGTCTCGAGATACATCTGCATGCGCGTTTGGGGTGAGCGCCAGCGGAACAGACGAAAGGCATCACCGGAAAACTTGGCTTCGGAGACAAACACCGGCAGGGCGCCCAGCACGAGAATCAGAATCGCCCAGGGCGAAAACTGCACCAGCAATACGCCGAAACTGACCAGCGAGATGGCGTTTTGCAGCAAGGCAAAGGTTTTATTAACCAATCCTAGTGGTCGAATCGAGGCTTCGCGGCGTGCCCGGGTGAGCTTGTCGTAGAACTCAGAGTCTTCAAATTGCGTCAGCGACAGCGTACCGGCCTTTTCCAGAATCATGACGTTGACCTTCTGACCCAGCAGCGCCCGCAGCAGCGACTGTTGCGCCGCAAGCCCGCGTTGTGCCAGGGCAATGGCAGCAATGATTCCCGCTTCCGCCAGGACGTAGCGCAGTACTGGCCAGGCGCTCTCGAAGGACAGGGAGGCGCCCGTTTCGCGATGGTAAGCCATGGCCGCGACCACGGCATCGACGATCAGCTGGCCGACCCAGGCCGCAACCGCGGGCAGTATGCCGGCAATCAGGGTGCAGAGTGCCAGCCCCAGGGTAAGCGGACGCGAGGTTTGCCATACCAGTGCCAGCGCCCGGCGGCTATAACGAAAGACACTGAAGAAGGCACCGAGACGCTTGCCTATGGCGGGAGATGCGGAGGGAGCGGGGCGAGGTGTCATGGCAACCCGTTGTCAGAGTTCAAGTGACGACGCCCCGCTTGAGAGCGGGGCGTCGCAGAGGCTGACATTGATCTTGCGGTAATCGATCAGTCGTCTTCGCTGTCGCTATCAGTTGAAACATGCGCCACCACCGGGCCGGCCTGACCGGAGCGCAGTGCCGCCAGTAGTGGTTCTGATTCACGTTGGAAAGCGGCCAACATCTCACCTTCAAGACTTTGGCTCTCGGGCAGTTCAACCTGCATGGCATCGACAGCGGTGTTGTTGACGATGACTTCGTAATGCAGGTGCGGGCCGGTACTGCGACCGGTATTGCCCGACAGCGCAATGCGCTGGCCCATTGATACGCGATCACCGCGGTTGACCAGTGAGCGTGAGAGATGGAGATAGCGTGTGCTGTAGCCGTTGTCGTGACGAATGACGATATAGCGTCCCGCCAGGGGATGGTTGCTGACTTTCTCTACCCGTCCATCGGCAGGGGCCACGATGGGTGTGCCGATCGGCATGGCCCAGTCGGTGCCACGGTGCGGGCTGACGCGCCCCGTTACCGGATGGGTACGACGTGGGTTAAAGCCTGAGCTCATGCGGTAGCTGCCCTCAAAGGGGTAGCGGCTGAAGGCGGGATCGAGACTCTGCCCATCCGGAGTATAGAAATTGTTGTCGGCGCTGTTGCGCAGGATGGTCAGGTTCATCCGTGCGCCTGCATACTGGATAGCCAACACCCGTGAGTCAAAGCTGGAGCCGTCGATGATGTCGGACTCAAGCAGTACCTGGAACTCGTCACCACGCCGGGTGTCACGGCGGAAATCGAGTTTTTTCTCCAGCAGGCGGGTCACTTGAGCCACTTCGGTGCTGGAGAGACCGGCAGCTTGGGCAGAGCGGGCGAAGCTGCCGCTGACACTACCGGCGAATAGGCGTTGGGTTGCTTCACCGGCGCGCTCGATGGTGGCGATGTCAAAGCCATCGTCACTGCTCTCGACCAGGAGCCCTTCACGGGGACTCTTCATCAGGCGCAGGGCCAGCAGGCGATCCTGTTCATCGAGCTGATATTCGAAGCTGTTGCCGGCACGCCAGTGAGTCAATAGACGTTGGTCAGGCACGCTATCGAGCAACTGCATGACTTCGCTATAACCAAGGCCCAACTCGTTCTGGGCCAATACGGCAAAGGTATCGCCTTGTTGTACGGTATAGGTGCGCCACTCGGGCACAAAGGGCTCTGTGGCGGCGATCTCCTGATCGAAGTTCAGTACCCCATCATCGAATAGCCCCAGCTCATCCTCGGGATACTCTTCATAGGAGGTGGCGTTGGCGGCTAGTGCTTCGTCATCGGTATGCACGTTATCGAGCATGCCGCTGGCCAGGGTGCCGATCACCAGGGCGATGTGCAGGGCGCCTTCATCCAGCACCGTCGCCAGTTCGAGATCACTGTCGGCGATAGCGTCATCAGGATAAACGGTAGCGGCATCAAGCTCGGCGATGGGGACCGTGGCAAACTCACTGAGATCAATGATCTCGCTGGGCTTGAGCTGGGAAAGTGGAATGTGGTCGCGAGTCGCGTCGATGGCCTGGGTCGCGATCTCGATAGCCTCGGCAACCGAGTAGCGGTCACTGCTGAGCGCTGGAAGGCCGGGCTGAGCTTGTGGAGAAAGCGGGTAAAGAACGGTATCTCGAACCTGCTCTTGGTGTTGATTGTTTTCAACAAGCGTAACGATTTTTTGCGCGCCTAGCACAGTCACCATGGTGGCGACCGGTAATAACAACAGCTTATGTGTGCGAGGCAGCGAATGCAGTATCCGCA
>DXFC01000286.1 GCA_019114645.1 Candidatus Halomonas stercoripullorum | reverse complement strand
TCACACCAGGTTCCTGTTCGCGGGGCGTTTCAGCGACAGCGGCCGTTTTCTCGCGCCGCTGCCAGAAACGCCAGCCACGGCGCGAGGCCTCGGGCGACGTTTCGGGCGTTTCCTCTTCCGCGACACTTTTCACGACGCTCTCTTCGGACAGCCTGTCTTCATAATCCCACTGCGACTCTGAAGGATCGCGTGACAAGCCGAATGGCGAGGCCGCCCAACGCCACAAGCGCAGAACGCGATGGCCTAGTTCATCCATTACAGTGAACCAGGACACACCGCTGAATAGCGGAAAACCGCAAAGCATGGCAGCCACCGCCAGCAGTCCGGTACCACCCGCGTCAACCAGGGGCACCAGCGCACCCACCAGACCTTCGCCCAGAATTCCTCCCGCCGCATAGGGCAGAGTCGCCTCACCGGGAGGCTGGTAGAAATGCAGCGCTCCCAAGGTGGTGGTACCCAGCAGCAACAACATCAGGCCGCCCAGGCGCACCGCCACAGTGGTGGCGTCCCACTCCAACTGCATCTTGCGAGTACGCACCAGGCGCCAAGCAGCAAAGCCCAACATGCCGGGCCACCACAGCGCACTGGCACCAAACAGGGAATAGAGCACATTAGCCAGCCAGGCACCGAACGGCCCCATCCAGTTGGCGACTTCCGTTTGCGGGCCACGCTGCGACCAGCCCGGATCCGAAGACTGAAAGCTGAACAGCGCCAGCAGCAGAAAAATGCAGCCCGCCAGCAACACGATAATGGCGCCTTCCCGGGCCAAGCCTTGCAGAGGTAACGCCAAGCGCTTGCCCGGCTGTTGGGGGTTTTCTTCCACTGCTCGCTGTGCCACGCTTTTCTCCTTTGCACTCAACTGTCAATCCCCCCTCGCACCGAAACACATCCAGCGCTATACATTCACCCAGCTCCACGAGCGCTATACGATGGTTCGCGCAGCGGAGCTGTACTCCCGTATGCTAGCCGGCAAAAGCCAGTCGTCATCATACCGATAGTACAGCACGCATCACAGTGATATGGTCGCTTGAGCCAAAGCGGCAGCAGCGTCAAACTGACGACTCCCTGCTGACAAGGAGCGTATCCGCATGTTGCCCTGGCTTTCTGCCCATCCGGTGCAGTTTCCTCCCGTTTCCCAGGCGCTGGATCAGCCATCGGGACTGCTGGCGGCCGGTGGCACCCTGGAGCCTGCATGGCTATTGGCAGCCTATCGCCAAGGTATCTTCCCTTGGTACAGTGACAACCAGCCCATTCTATGGTGGAGCCCAGATCCACGCACCGTACTCTTCCCCGAGGAGCTTCACGTTTCCCGCAGCCTGGCCAAACGGGTACGCAACGGCGGTTTCAAAGTGACCTTCAATCGCGCTTTTGCTGCAGTGGTTACGGCCTGCTCTGCACCACGCCCCGAGCAGGATGGCACCTGGATCACACAAGAGATGCAGGACGCTTACCTGACACTGCATCAACTGGGTTATGCCCGCTCGGTAGAGATATGGGACAACAAGGCGCTGGTCGGAGGGCTTTACGGCGTCGCCTTGGGGCCAGTCTTTTTCGGTGAATCGATGTTTTCACACCGCCGTGACGCCTCGAAAATTGCCCTGGTGCACCTGGTGCAAGCCATGCGCCATGACGGCGGCAAGCTCATTGATTGCCAGATGCATACTCAGCATCTGGCCAGGCTGGGCGCACGCAACATCGCCCGTGCCGACTTCATTGGCTATCTTGATACTTATCTGGCAGTGTCGAAAGCGTCGGAGAACCAGCCGCCATTACCCTGCTGGTCATTACCTTCCGCATGCCCCATTTGAACAGCGTTCCGCTAGGAGACGACCCACGTGAGCAGTAATGCGCCTCGTCATCCAATCCGTGACTTGCGCTTTTTCCTGACGGTACCGCACGCCTGCAGCTACTTGTACGAGCGTGAAGCCACCACTCTGTTTCTCGATCCGCAAGAGTCCCATGGTCAAGGGGTTTACGACTCACTCGCCCTGCTGGGATTCCGTCGCAGTGGTCGCCACCTTTACCGCCCACACTGTGAAGGGTGCAGTGCCTGTGTATCGGTACGCATACCGGTGGCCGACTTTCAGCCCGGACGCAGCCAGCGACGTGTACGCAAACGCAACGCCGATCTTCAACTGATCGAGCGGCCTGCCCTGTTCGATGCCGAGCATTATGCTTTATATGAGCGCTACATCCGCCTGCGCCACAAGGATGGGGATATGTATCCACCAAGCCGTGACCAGTACCGCACCTTTCTGGCTTTGGATGAGCCCTATGCCCGCTTACTTGAATTTCGCCTGGGCGAACAGTTGCTTGCCGTTGCGGCTTTTGATCGCCTGGGCCATGGGCTTTCAGCGATCTACACCTTTTTCGACCCCGACCCGGCCTGGGAGCGGCGCTCTCTTGGTACCTATGCGGTACTCAGCCTGGTCGACATGACCTGGCGTGAAGGACGACCACACCTCTATTTGGGCTACTGGATCGAAGAGTGCCGCAAAATGGCTTACAAAGCCGACTACCGGCCCCTGGAGATGTTGGAGGGCCGCCACTGGCGTCGCTTGCTCCCTACCCGCTCCATCTCTTGAGCGCACAACTTTGCCTTGACGGCCAGCTTGCGGCACAATATCGCGCTATCCTTTGGGTGGACGCAACGATCAGCCACGCGCCGATCATTCGTTCAACCCTTGAATGGCTATTATCCGATTAGTGAGGAATCGCCTATATGGCACGTGAAGACCATATCGAAATGGAAGGCGTTATCATCGATACGCTACCCAACACTACCTTTCGCGTAGAGCTTGAGAACGGCCACGTGGTAACCGCTCACATCTCCGGTAAAATGCGCAAGAACTACATTCGCATTCTGACCGGTGACAAGGTCAAGGTCGAACTTACGCCTTATGACCTGACCAAGGGCCGCATCGTCTATCGTTCGCGCTGAACGCTACTTACCCAGGTAGTGAACAACGCCACGGTTACGTGCGCAAGGACTGGACGAGGAAGGATAAAAACGCCCCGTCCGTAGACAGGGCGCTGAAGCGTCGAATCACCCAAACTTCAAGGGGCGTCGGCCATTTCTGTTTCTGTAGAGAGCTGAAGCTCGCCCTCCTCCACCGTCACATGTACGACTCCACCGTGTTCCGATAGCTCGCCGAACAGGATCAGTTCCGCCAGTGGCTTCTTGAGCTGCTCCTGGATCAGCCTGGCCATGGGTCGTGCGCCCATGCTGGGGTCGTAACCCTTCTCGGCCAGCCAGTCCCGCGCCGCCAGGTCGATATCCAGCTGTACACGTTTCTCGTCCAGCTGTGCCTGCAGCTCCACCAGGAACTTGTCCACCACACTGCGTACCACCGAGGTGGGCAAGGCCTCGAACTGGATAATGCCGTCCAGGCGGTTGCGGAACTCCGGTGTAAAGGTCTTGCGGATGACTTCCATGGCATCCGTTGAGTGGTCCTGGGTCTGGAAGCCAATGGAACGGCGCGCCTGCTGCTCGGCCCCGGCATTCGAGGTCATGACCAGAATCACATGGCGGAAGTCCGCCTCGCGGCCGTTGTTATCCGTCAGCCGACCGTGGTCCATCACCTGCAGCAGCAGGTTGAAGACCTCGGGGTGGGCCTTTTCGATTTCATCGAGAAGCAGGACACAGTGCGGCTGCTTGGTGACTGCCTCAGTAAGCAGCCCGCCCTGATCGTATCCGACATAGCCCGGAGGGGCGCCAATCAACCGTGATACAGTGTGCCGCTCCATGTATTCCGACATATCGAACCGTACCAGCTCGATCCCCATGACGCGTGCCAACTGACGTGCCACCTCGGTCTTGCCGACCCCGGTGGGGCCCGCAAAGAGGAAGCTGCCCACAGGCTTGTCAGGGGACTTGAGCCCCGCCCGCGACAACTTGATGGCAGCCGACAGGCTATCAATCGCTTCATCCTGGCCGAAGACCAGCATCTTCAGATCGCGATCCAGGTTCTCCAGCAACTTGCGGTCGGAGCTGGACACACTCTTCGGCGGGATCCGGGCAATGGATGCCACAACCGCTTCAACCTGGTCGACATCAATGGTATCAATGCGCACTTCAGGCGGTAGCAAGCGCTGATGAGCACCAGCTTCATCGATGACATCAATCGCCTTGTCGGGCAAGTGACGATCATTGATATAGCGATCGGCCAGCCGTGCTGCACTCTCCAACGCCGCATCGGTGTATTTGAGCTGGTGGTGCTCCTCGAAGCGCGAGCGCAGCCCCTTGAGGATGCGAATGGTGTCGTCCACCGACGGTGCCATTACCTCCACCTTCTGGAAACGACGTGCCAGCGCACGATCCTTCTCGAAAATACCCCGGAACTCCTGGAACGTTGTCGAGCCAATGCAGCGCAGCTCGCCCGAGGAGAGCAGCGGCTTGAGCAGGTTCGATGCATCCATCACCCCGCCGGAAGCTGCGCCGGCACCGATGACCGTATGTATTTCATCAATGAACAGGATGGCATTCGGTTGCTTCTTGAGCTCGGCCAGCAGGCTTTTCAAGCGTTTTTCGAAGTCACCCCGGTACTTGGTGCCGGCCAGCAGCGCTCCCATGTCGAGCGAGTACACCACGGCATCACCAATGACTTCGGGAACATCTTCCTCGACAATACGCTTGGCCAGGCCTTCGGCGATGGCGGTCTTGCCCACCCCCGCCTCGCCGACCAGCAGCGGGTTGTTCTTGCGCCGCCGGGCCAGGATCTGAATCACCCGCTCAAGCTCATGTTCACGTCCGATCAAGGGGTCGATCTTGCCCTGACGCGCCTGCTCGTTGAGATTGGTAGCGTAACCGGTTAACGGGTTGGTACCGGACTCTCCCGTCGCTTCCTCGGCCTCTTCCGTATCGGGCTGTGAGGAGGGAGCACTCTGGCCATGACCGGCCACCTTGGAAATGCCATGGGCGATGTAATTTACCGCATCAACCCGGGCCACACTCTGCTGTTTCAGGAAATAGACCGCCTGGCTCTCCTGCTCGGAGAATATTGCCACCAGTACGTTGGCGCCAGTCACTTCGTTCTTGCCTGAAGACTGTACGTGGAATACGGCACGCTGCAGTACGCGCTGGAAGCCCAGCGTTGGCTGTGTTTCACGCTCACTCTGCTCATCAGGAATGAGAGGCGTGGTTGAGTTGATGAAATCCTGCAGGTCGGACCGCAACTTGTCGAGGTTGGCCCCGCAGGCTCGCAGCACATCCGCAGCGGAAGCATTGTCGAGCAATGCCAGCAGCAGGTGCTCTACGGTCATGAACTCGTGGCGCTTGGAGCGTGCCACGGTAAACGCCGTATTCAGGGTCAGTTCAAGTTCTTTGCTCAGCATGGCAGTCCCCTTATCGCCGCTTAGGGCTTGCATCGGATCTTTTCGTGGTCCGGCATCTTCAACATCGGGCACAAACGCCGTCGTTGCAAGTCCCTTCACTCAACAAGCGTCTTTTTCAGTGTTTTTTCACAATGCTGCTTCAATATCACTCAACAACGGGTGCTGACACTCCCGCGCATACTGATTGACCAATTCGCTTTTGGTTTCCGCGATATCCCGTGTAAAAATGCCGCAGGTAGCCCGGCCCTGGGTATGCACCGTCAGCATGATTTGCACAGCCGTCTCACTATCCATGTGAAAGAAGCTTTGCAGCACTTCCACCACGAACTCCATCGGAGTGTAGTCATCGTTGTGCAGCACCACCTTGTACAATGGCGGTTGCGCCAGCTGCGGGTCCGCCGACTGCACGGCGACATCGCCATCCTCCTCCGTAGGGTGCGATGGCCGGGTCATGCCCGCCGAACTGTTGAACACCTCCCACATACGCACATCTTCCCTATTCAACATAGATAGATCTTCAACATAGATGGCTACACACTTTGTCGAACCGGCTCCGTTCAAAGATTGGACGTTATCACGCCGGCAGGGTTCAGATTGACATGCCTCACTCTCTGCTTCACATGCAAGGGCTCCCGTCCGCCTGGCGAACGAGAGCCCTTTATACTCAAAACTCCCCGTCCACCAACGGTGGACGGGGTCATGAGGCGGACAGCGTCGGGTAGATTTATCCTCCGGCGACCATCGCCAGCGCTTCGTTCAGGGTCTTGCTCGGGCGCATGACCGCACGGGTCACTTCAGGATCGGCATGGTAGTAACCCTTGATGTCCACCGCCTGCCCCTGCACACCATTGAGCTCATCGAGAATGGTTGCCTCATTGGCTACCAGCGTCTCGGCCAAACGGGCAAACAGTGCCTTGAGCTTGGCATCCTCATCCTGGGCAGCCAGTGCCTGGGCCCAGTACATCGCCAGGTAGAAGTGGCTGCCCCGGTTGTCCAGCTCGCCAACCTTGCGTGAAGGTGACTTGTCATTCTCGAGGAACTGACCGATAGCCTGATCCAGAGCGTCCGCCATCAGTGCGGCGCGCTTGTTGTCGAACCGCTTGGCAAGGTGCTCCAGCGAGGCGGTCAGTGCCAGGAACTCACCGAGGCTATCCCAACGCAGATGATTCTCCTCAATGAGCTGCTGCACGTGCTTGGGCGCAGAACCTCCGGCCCCGGTCTCAAACAGGCCGCCGCCATTCATCAACGGCACGATGGAGAGCATCTTGGCGCTGGTGCCCAACTCCAGAATCGGAAACAGGTCGGTCAGGTAATCACGCAGGATATTGCCGGTCACCGAGATGGTATCGAGGCCACGAATTACCCGCTCCAGGGTGTAGCGCATGGCACGGACCTGGGACATGATCTGAATGTCGAGACCGCTGGTATCGTGATCCTGGAGGTAAGTCTTCACCTTCTTGATCAGCTCGTTTTCGTGGGGGCGGTAAGGGTCGAGCCAGAACACCGCCGGCATGCCGGAATCGCGGCAGCGCTCCACGGCCAGCTTGACCCAATCACGAATCGGCGCGTCCTTGACCTGACACATGCGCCAGATATCGCCCTGCTCAACATTCTGGGACAGCAGCACTTCGCCGGTCTCAAGGTCAGTGATATTGGCGACACCATCTTCGGGGACTTCGAAGGTCTTGTCGTGGGAGCCATACTCCTCTGCCTTCTGCGCCATCAGGCCCACGTTGGGCACCGTGCCCATGGTGGCCGGATCGAAGGCGCCATGCCATTTGCAGAAGTTGATCATCTCCTGGTAAATGCGCGCAAAGGTGGACTCGGGCATTACCGCCTTGACGTCCTTGAGGCGGCCATCGCCACCATACATCTTGCCGCCGGCACGGATCATGGCCGGCATGGAGGCATCAACAATCACATCGCTGGGCGAATGGAAGTTGGTGATGCCACGCGCTGAATCGACCATCGCCAGCTCCGGGCGCTGCTCGTGGCAGGCATGCAGATCCTGGATGATCTCTTCACGCTGCGACTCGG
>DXFC01000285.1 GCA_019114645.1 Candidatus Halomonas stercoripullorum | reverse complement strand
ATCGATGTCATTGCCGGTCAGGGCACGGTCGCCGTCGAGATCCTGCGTCAGCATAGTGGCCCGCTGGATGCCATTTTCGTGCCGGTCGGTGGAGGTGGCCTGATTGCCGGTGTGGCCGCCTACGTCAAATATTTGCGACCCGATATCAAGGTTATCGGCGTGGAGGCGGAGGATAGTGCCAGCCTCAAGGCGGCGCTAGCTGCCGGTAGGCGGATAACGCTCGATCAAGTGGGTGTATTTGCCGAGGGTGTGGCGGTGGCACAGATCGGCAAGATACCGTTCAAGATCGTGCGTGACCTGGTCGATGACGTCATTACCGTCAATGCCGACGAGATGTGCGCCGCCGTCAAGGATATCTTTGACGATACCCGGGCGGTATCGGAAACATCCGGTGCCCTGTCGCTGGCCGGACTCAAGAAGTATATCCAGCAGACCGGCGTTGAGGGCCAGACCCTGCTGTGTATCAATTCGGGTGCCAATACCAACTTCGACCGTTTGCAGCATATTGCCGAGCGCACCGAGCTGGGCGAGCAGCGCGAGGCGATCCTGGCGGTGACCATTCCCGAGCGTCCGGGTAGCTTCAAGAAGTTTTGCCGCACCATTGGCAAGCGCATGGTAACCGAGTTCAATTACCGCTATGCCGATGCGGAGGCGGCGCATATTTTTGTCGGAGTGCAGGTCAAGCCGGGTGGCGAGGACCGTCTTGTGGTGCTCGACAGGTTGCGCGAGGCGGGCTATCCCGTGGTGGATCTCACCGACAATGAGTTGGCCAAATTGCATATTCGCCACTTGGGTGGAGGGCGGCCCCAAGCGCAGTTTGCCGAGGAGGTCTATCGCTTTGAATTTCCCGAGCGGCCCGGTGCTTTAATGAATTTCCTGACCCACCTGCCCCATGACTGGAACATTTCGCTGTTCCACTACCGCAATCATGGTGCCGCTTATGGACGTGTGCTGGTCGGCATGCAGGTGCCCAATGGTGACCGCTCCCATGTCGAGGAGTATTTCGACAAGATTGGTTACCGCTATTGGAAAGAGACGAATAACGACGCTTACCGACTCTTCATGGCGTAAGTTGCCGAGCGCAAAAAGTGAGCGCTGACTTACGCCAGTCACGAGAAGTGGCACGGGTTTCTTTTCGTCTTCGCCGTTTTGTGCGGTTGTGTTCAACGCCTGTCGGCCCTATAGTCTGCGCTGTCGTGCCGTGAGCACACCGTCGAACACACGAAGACAGGGGAGCAGGTAACAATGAAGCGCAAGCCCGATCTGGTCATGGCACTGGTGCTGGCCTTTGGTATCGGTATCGTCATCACCGGCTACGCCCAGGCCCTGGCAGGGAGTTGAGCTGGTAGGAAGCCGAGCCGGCAGGCAGTGTCATGAGTAGATGATCTTGATAGAGAAAATTCGTCACCGGTCGTAGCGGCGCTGCGGCCGGTTTTTTTATGCCACAACGGGAAGCTTAAGGGCGCACTACGCGAGCGTCGCTGACGATGGTGTCCAGTGGCACATCCCAGGGGGCCGCCGGCAGGCGTGCCACGTGCTGACACTCGTGGGCCAGGCCGATCAATCTCGGGCGCGGACCGGCGCGCTGGGTAAAGGCCAGACTGCGATCATAGAATCCGCCTCCCATGCCCATGCGTTGGCCCTGTTCATCAAAGCCGACCAGGGGCAGCAGAATCAGGTCCAGCGCCCAGCCGGCCAGACGACGGGCGCGATGCGCGCCATGGCGGGTATACGGTTCGGGAATGCCGAAACGGTTACGCCGCATGGGGGTGCCGGGATGGTAATGCACGAACCACAAGCGGTTGTCAGAGAGCGGCTTCAATACCGGTAGATAAACGCGGGCTCCGCGTTGAGTCAGCCAGGGAATCAGGGGGCGCGGATCGATTTCACCGTCATTGGGCAGATAGAGTGCCACACGGCGTGCACGCTGCACTTCGGGCAGTTGGCGTAGATGCTGGCACAGGGCCCGGCTGGCTTGCTGTTGCTGGTGAGGAGTCAAGGCGCGCCGCCGTTGACGCAGCACTTGGCGTAGCTGGCGCCGGGTGCAGGAAGTCACTATCGAAGACGTGTCGCACAGAGAAGGCATGATACGGTGGAGTTCCCCAGAGTGCCGCTGTCATTCTGGCCCTTGAACCCTGTGGTTCAAGGTGGGTGGCCGCAGTCGAACCGTTAGGCTTTCCGATATACGGACATGCACACGGGTCCGGCTAGCTAATGGCCGCCCTGGGTCTTGCGCATAGGCTCGAGGGACTTTAACGACTGGCCAACACCCCAGGGAACACCTTCATCCTAACAGAGCTGGCAGGGTCGTCCAATGTCAATCTGCAGGAGTTCTGTAACCCGGTGTGTTGCTCGTCATGGCTTGTTCCAGCCTTTCGCTGATCCGGCTGAGCTGCTCGGCTTCACTGCGGCGGGTGTCTATCGTCTCAAGTAGCTCGTGGGCAATATTGAGTGCCGCCATTAGCGACACATGCTCGCTGCCGAGTAGTTTGTTCTGTGTATGAATACCCTGCATGGCGCGGTCGAGATAGCGGGCGGCACGCTCCAGCTTGCCCTCTTCGCCGGGATTGCAGGCGAATACATACTGCCGACCCAGCAGGGTCACCTGGGCGGTGGGGCGAGTGGCGTCATCGCTCATGGCGGGCTCCGGTGTCGGCTGGACGGCTTGATGCGTTACCATCGGTAGAACCAACGCACCAATTCAACCGTTCACTATAAGAGAGCTCTTCGCCAGTGGTCAACGCAGCATGACCGAAGGAGA
>DXFC01000284.1 GCA_019114645.1 Candidatus Halomonas stercoripullorum | reverse complement strand
GAAGCGAGCAGCAGGGCCAGTGCCGCCAGTGTCAGGCGCCAGCGATAGGGGGCCAGCAAACCCACCAGGCGCAGCAGTACTCTGGGATTCGAGCGTGATTCCATCGCATGCCTCGTCGAGAGCCGGAGCGTATGGCGACCATGTTACAGGCTCGCAGGGGGTAGGGTGTATTGGGCCTGAATGTGTCGTTATCCCTGACGCTTGAGCTGTTCTTTCAACTGCTTGGGCACCTGCTTGATGATCAAGCGGTCGGTGGTAGCGTCATACTCCACACTGGAGCCAAGCAGGTGGGAGTCGAAGCTGATTGAGACCCCTGCGGCGCGGCCGGTAAAGCGGCGAAACTGGTTGAGGGCTTTGCGGTCCGGTGGAATCTCGGGCGAAAGGCCGTAATCGGCGTTGCGGATATGCTCGTAGAAGGCCCTGGGCTGCTGTTCATCCAGCACCTCGGAGAGTTCCTCCAGGGTGATGGGTTCGCCGCGGCTGGCCTGTGCACTGGCGTAGTCGATCAGAGTGTCGGTCTTCTCGCGACTCGCTTCCTCGGGAAGGTCTTCCCGCTCCACATAGTCGCTAAAAGCTTTCAGCAGGGTGCGGGTCTCACCGGAGGCGTCGACACCCTCCACCGCGCCCAACAGCCCGGCGAACCCCACGGCCAGTGCTTTGCCACCTCGATCCCGGGTCCAGGAGAGGTATTGCCGGGAATCACCGTTTTGCCACTGACGCAGATCGATGCGCGCCGCCAGGCTCATCTGGACCAGATTGAGCTGACGGGCCGGTGCCACATTCAGACTCTCATCCACGGCAAAGCCGTCGCGATGGTAAAGCAGTGCCAGGGTCAGGAAGCGGGCATCGCCGAAACGGGTATCCAGACAGATCAGGTCACCGCCCACCGGCAAGTGTGCCTCCACCAGGGAACAGAGGCGCTCAGCGATGGCGCCAGTCAAGGTAACGAAATCGCGGTTATCGGCCAGGTAGTCGGCAAGTTCTTCGGCGAACGGCGACACTGCTGCGCTCGCTTCGTCAGCGGCTGGTTGCTCTTCGAAATGGCCCCACGCCTTGGTCTTGCCGTGATAAGCGCGGTTGAGCTCCTCGAGCAAAGCATCCAGGGCAGCAGTCACCGGCAACGGATGTTTGGCTGCCAGCAGCCTGGCTGGAGTGCCGTCGGACTTCTCAAGGCGATGGATGATGGCGTTGAGGATCGGCATGAGGCCTCCTGCTGTGGTGAACAAGGGAGCGGGATGATAACGCAAACCCGCAGGGCGGGCCGTTATGGCTGGCCAGGTTCGTATGAACTCTTTTATTCAGCACCGGCATGTGGTCACCTATGATGACGCCTCGTATTGTTTTTCCTGCATGCTGGAGCAAAAGGAATGGGCTGGAATCCCGCTGTTGTATGGCTTGCTGTGGCTCTTCTGCTTGGCTTGGCCGAGCTTTTTAGTGGCGGTCTCTTCTTGCTGGCGCTGGCTGTCGCCGCAGTCTTGACTGCGGCTTTGACCCTGTTGGGCTTGACCTTGCCCTGGCAACTGCTGGCGATGGGGATACTGTCAGGCATATTGGTACCGCTCACTATCTGGAAAATCCGTCCCTGGTTTTCCCCTGGCAAAAACCAATATGGCACCACTGGCACGGGCGCTCACCGGGGCCAGAGATTTACCACCACACAGCGTGATTTCGATAATGCTACGGTGATCCTTGTCAACGGTGATCTGTACCGTATATGTGTGGCACAGAGCGGCGAAACCGTGTTGCCACCCGGTACTACCGTGGTTTTCGATCATTTCGATGGTACCACGGCCATCGTTCGGCTCGATATCGACCACTAACCCGACACATAAGGAAGCAGAGCAATGAATGGACTACCTGTCTCGCCGGGGATGTTGATCGCCCTGATTATTTTGGTGATTGGCATTCTAGTCATCGTCAAGGGCTTGGTCATTGTGCGCCAATCCGAAGTGATGGTGATCGAGCGCCTGGGTTCGTTTCATCGCCAGCTTGAAAGTGGTATCAACATTATCATTCCCTTTATCGAACAACCGCGTGCCATCACCATGGTGCGTTACCAGAAGCATGGCGAAGAGTTTTTTCCGGTAACCAGCAACGAGGTGCGCATTGATCGGCGTGAAACGGTTATGGACTTCCCCGGCCAACCCGTGGTGACCACCGATAACGTCACGGTACGGATCAACGGCGCGCTCTATTTTCAGATTATCGACCCGCGCCGTGCGGTCTATGAGGTGGCAAACGTCAGCCAGGCAGTTGAAGTATTGGCCAAAACCACGCTGCGTTCGGTAGTGGGCAAGATGGAACTCGATAAGTTGTTTGAGTCGCGGGCGGAGGTCAATAGCGCGATCCAGGCGGCGATGGAGGAGCCCGCCTCGAAATGGGGGGTGAAAATCACCCGAATGGAAGTCCAGGATATTTCCATGCCTGAAGAGGTCGAGGAGGCCATGCGCCTGCAAATGGCTGCCGAACGCAAACGCCGGGCTACCGTGACCGAGGCGGAGGGGGAGAAGGCAGCGGCTATCGCCAAGGCCCAGGGCCAGCGCGAGTCAGCCATCCTCAATGCCCAGGGGGATAAAGAGTCTGCGATTCTGCGTGCCCAGGGTGAACAGGAGTCAATCAAGCTGGTACTTGGAGCCATCGGTGATAGTGATGAGCACAAGCGCACTGTGGTGGGCTACCTGCTTGGGCAGAGCTACATCAAGGCGCTGCCGACCATGGCGCAAGAGGGTGAGCGAGTGTTCGTACCTTACGAATCGTCGGCATTGCTCGGCTCGATGGGTATGTTCCGTGAGATGGCGGGCTCGCCTGAAGATTCGCTTGCTCAGCACTTGGACAAGCGTGACTCCCGCCATGGCTTGGGGGCAGGCCTGGTGGGCGGGGCAGGCAGCACGGGATAAAAGTTAGAGTAACACCACGTAGCGGTTTTTATGTGTTAAGAGTGGAGGTGTAGCCAAGCTGTTATTCAGAGTATTAGCCGATAACAACAGAGCGCGGTGAGGTAGTACCGCTGCCAAAGGATAAACCCCCTGAGAGGGAGTCCGGCTATGCCTATTAGCACACTGGATATTGCACGTGATACCGCCCTGTTCATGGTTTCCGCCATGGTGGTTGCCTTTGGGGCGGTAGGGCTATTGGTTCAATGGCTGGGTATTCCCTACCCTCTCAGCCCCTTGTTGTTGTCCGATAATGCACTGGCCGTGCTGGTAGCGGGCATGGGGTTGTTGGGCGTGCTGTTGCACTGGCCGGTACTCCAGCGCCTGGCGGGGGCCACGCTGCTTCTGCACATGGGCTACATGCTGCTGCATAACTGGGTCGCCGGCGACAGGCTGGAAGGGTACTCATGGGTGACCGGTGATATACGCATGGGGTCACTGTCGTCTTTCGTTCTCATTCTGGTGGCGCTCTGTTTGCTGCTGGGCAAGGAGCGGCGCTACCAGCGTTGGCTCTGGACCGGAGTGGGAACCCTGATGGTGAGTCTCGGTTTGCTGTCGGTGGTACGGCTATTTCTGCCTGGCGGGGAGTTGAGCTGGACGTTGCCCCAGGCCTCGTCACCGCTCCTGGGCACCACCTTGGCGGTGCTCTACGGTGGCACCATGCTGCTGCTGATACTCAGTGATAAACGCGCACAGCCATATCTGGGCAAATTGGCGATCGTGACCGGACTGGTTGGGGTCTTTCTCAGCTGCTCGGTCTGGTATGCGCTGAACTGGCATTATCAAGCCAACAAGCAGCAGCAAGCCAGGCATGTACTGGAAAACCTGCAGTTCAACGCCGAACAGGCACTCGAACATCAGCTACAGCTGATGCAGCGTATGGCGGAACGCCTGGATGCCGGCGGTACGCGGCTCGATATGGTCATGATTGGGCGCGGCGTAGAAAACTACCTGCGCGATTCACCGAGCCTGCAGGAGATTGGCTTGCAGAAAGCCGGCATTTGGCACTGGCATTGGTCGCGTAGCGCGGAAGCAGGTCACTGGATCGAGCGTCAACTGGCTGATGCTGAAGTAAGAACCTGGGCAAATGAGAGTGATTCAATACGCCTGCTTTCGCCCGATCGCACCAGACCCGAGATGGGGTTGATTGCGGCGCCGGTAGCGTCGACCGGGCAACAATTGATGGCCAGCCTGGATCTCGCCCGGCTATTTGAGCATGAGCTGCGTGTGCAGTTGGCGAATTACCGGGTTCGCATGCTGCGTAGTGATATAGCGATATTGGAGTTGCATGCTCTTGAGCAGTCAGGACTGCAAGCGGAATATCCCATACTGGCACGGCTGGCCATCGAGCTGCCCGGCGGCCCCGACCTGGTCCTTGAAATCAGCCCCTATTCCACTCCCGAGATGCTCCAGGCGACGTTGATTCCGGGTGGTGTTGCCATGGGCGGACTGTTATTCAGTTATTTGCTGGCCTTGAGCCTTGGACTGACCTATCAGCATCAGCAGCGCGAAATCCGCTTGCGTGTCCTGCAGCGCAGCGTGGAAGCGAGCATCAATGGGGTGGTGATTACTGATACGGCACGTAACGACTATGCCATTATTTATG
>DXFC01000283.1 GCA_019114645.1 Candidatus Halomonas stercoripullorum | reverse complement strand
AGATCGATGTGCTGCGTGACGTAGTGGCCCAGCGGGCTGCCGGTGAGACAGGAGTGATGGGGCTGATGCTGGAGAGTCACCTGAGTGAGGGTTGCCAGGCGCTGGTGCCCGGCGAGCTGCGTTATGGAGTGTCGATCACCGATCCTTGCCTGGGCTGGCGCGAGACCCGGGAACTGCTCCTGGAGGCGGCTGCGACACTGCGCTAGCAGCGCTTTGTCAGCGTGAGTCTGTACTCGCCATGGCGATGCCGGGATAATCCCGGCATCGCGCTGTGACAGGAGCCCCGCATGCCGTTTGTATTCGAACACCACGAACCCGAAACCTATCGCCGCAAGGCGCGTTTTATCAGTGTGGCGATGGCCGCCCAGTTGATCGTCCTCGGGTTGCTGTTTTCCCAGTTGCTGGTAGCCGCTTATGGCTCCAGCCTGTGGCTCAACGCCCTCGGTGTGCTGCTGGGTTTGCTGGCGACCAGTTTGATCTTTGCCGTACTGCGTGAGCGTCCCTGGATGAAGGAGATGCGCTATGTCTGGCAGCTCAAGCACCATCTTTCGCGGACGAGTGGCTATCTTGCCACATTGCGGCGCGAAATGGACCGGGGCAATGGCGTCGCCCTGGATTTAATGACATTCTACCACCAGGGTATGGCCCAGCTTGCCGAGCTCAACGGGCGTACTCTTGATGATGATGCCGAACTGCTTGCCGAGCGTCTTAGAGTGCAGCAGCTGCGTGAGGAACAGGGTTTGCCAGCCCAGGTCGAAGGGTTTGATCCCCACGACCTGGCGGCTTTCAAGCGTACTTAATGAGCTATTTGGCCAGTAACTGTGCCGCCCGCTTGGCGAAATAGGTCAATATGCCATCGGCTCCGGCACGCTTGAAGCACATCAGTGACTCCAGCATGACAGCGTCGGGGTCGAGCCAGCCGTTTTCGAACGCGGCCATATGCATGGCATATTCGCCACTTACCTGATAGGCAAAAGTCGGCACCTTGAGCTCGTCCTTGACGCGCCGCACCACATCCAGATATGGCATGCCGGGTTTGATCATCACCATGTCAGCCCCTTCGGTCAGGTCCATGGCAACTTCATGCAGGGCCTCATCGCTATTGGCTGGATCCATCTGGTAGGTGCGCTTGTCTGCCTTGCCCAGGTTGCTGGCCGAGCCTACCGCATCACGGAAGGGGCCATAATAGTGCGAGGCGTATTTAGCGCTATAAGCCATGATTCGCACATTGGGTAACTGCTCTTGTTCGAGCACCTGGCGAATTTCGCCGATGCGACCATCCATCATGTCCGAGGGCGCAATAACGTCGGCACCGGCTTCGGCATGGGACAACGCCTGCTTGATCAGAGTCTCTACGGTGCGGTCATTGAGCACGTAGCCGTTGGCATCAATGATGCCGTCCTGGCCATGGCTGGTATAAGGATCCAATGCTACGTCGGTAATGACGCCGAGCTCTGGCAGGGCCTCTTTGAGCGCCTGGATACTGCGCTGGACCAGGCCACTGGCGCTGTAGGACTCCTCGGCCAGTTCGCTTTTCAGTGCTTGATCGACCACCGGAAACAGCGCCAGGGCCGGAATGCCAAGCTCGTACGCCTCGCGGGCCTCCTTGATCAGCAGGTCGAGCGATAGCCGCTCCACACCGGGCATTGAAGGTATGGCTTCGCGGCGCTGTTCCCCTTCTAGAACGAAAACGGGCCAGATCAGATCGGCAGCACTCAATGACGACTCACGCATGAGGCGGCGCGAGAAGTCATCACAGCGCATGCGGCGCATGCGGGTAGCGGGAAATTGGCGTGTGGTCATGAAGCTCAAGATTGGTTACTCCAGCAAGGGGTACCTCTGTCGACAGCTCCTGTGACAACAGAGGACCAAGGCGAAACGTCGGTTATATAACAGATACTTTGTCTACCCAGTATATCAGTGACGCTTGCAGCGCAAAGCCGCGCCTTGTCGCACCCGTCGCGACTCACTAAAGTGTTGGGCTGGGATTTTATAGTGTGGGGTTGCGATTTCCCGGCGGTGCCTCAGCACGGGGCGACGCATAACAAGGAGTAAAGCATGAGCAAACAAGTGGCGGTTATCCTGTCGGGTTGTGGTGTCCAGGATGGCTCAGAGATCTACGAGACCACCCTGACGCTGCTGCGGCTCGATCAGTTAGGGCTTGGCTATCGCTGCTTTGCGCCGGATATCATGCAGCATCATGTCGTCGATCATCTTGGCGGGGAAGTGGTGGAGGGTGAGTCGCGTAACGTGTTGCAAGAGTCGGCGCGCCTGGCGCGTGGTAACATCGCACCGCTTGATGAGCTGGAGGCCGATGAGTTTGATGCGGTGATTCTTCCCGGCGGCTTCGGTGCGGCCAAGAACCTGTCCAATTTTGCCGAGGCGGGCAGTGACATGGAACCGCTGCCGGAGCTGGTTGAAGCGCTGGCCGCTTTCCATGAGGCGCGCAAGCCCATCGGGTTGATGTGTATTGCGCCAGCCTTGGTGCCCAAGCTGTTGGGACCGGGTATTGCCGTCACTATCGGTCATGATCCGGGCGTTGCCGGTGCGATCAGCTCTATGGGCGGGTTGCATCGCAGCTGTGGTGTCGAGGAGATTGTGGTGGATTTTGAAAATCGTGTGGTTACCACCCCCGCCTATATGCTCGCGACCCGCATCGGCGAGGCCGCTACCGGTATTTTCAAACTGGTTGAGCGTATTGACGAGTTGATGGATATTTAGATTGTTTCGACAGTAAAAAAACAGCGCCCCTGGTAGCCAGGGGCGCTGTTTTTCTTTTGCGGTATTGTTTCAGGCGGGCTCAGGTGTCGTCACGTTGCCCGGTCGGCTCGGTAGGCGGGTCTGCTGGTTTTTTTTTCTTGTTGCTTACCAGGCGGCCAAACAGAATACCGATCTCGAACAGGAGATACATCGGGACCGCCAGCAGAGTCTGGGAAATCATGTCGGGCGGAGTGAGTAGCATGCCGATGATAAAACAGCCGAGCAGCACATAGGGCCGCTTTTTGGACAGGCTCTGCACGGATGTGACACCCGAGGCGATCAGCAGAAAAGTGGCGATGGGAATTTCGAAAGAGACGCCAAAAGCGAAGAACAGTTTGAGAACGAAATTCAGGTACGCGTTGATATCGGTCATCACTGCTACATTCTCTGGCCCGGTCTGGGTGAAGAACTGAAACAGCAGTGGAAAGACCACAAAGTAGGCGAAGGTGGCACCGGCATAGAACAGCGCCACGCTAGAGGCGAGTAGCGGCAGGGCCAGCGCTTTCTCGTTGGCATAGAGGCCGGGGGCAATAAAAGCCCAGGCCTGATGCAGGAGATAAGGTATCGCTGCGAATACCGCCACCACCAAGGTGAGCTTGAAGGGTGCCAGGAAGGGCGAGGCCACTTCAGTCGCGATCATCTGTGAGCCTTCGGGCAGCAAGCTCATGAGAGGTTGTGCCACGAAAGAGTAGATTTCGTTGGAAAACGGAAACAGGCACAGAAAGACCAGGAAAATCGCCACCACTGAACGCAGCAGTCGTGAACGTAGCTCGATAAGATGCTCGATCAGGGGGGCGTGTGAGAGCTCTTGCTTGTCGTCGGAGTCGCTCATCGTGAAGCGGCGTCCTTGTCTTTATCAGAGTCAGAGGAGGCGTTGTTTTCGCTTGTGGCGGCGTTGCCAGCCACCCTGGCACTGGCCAGGGCGGTATCAAGCCGGGAGGCGGGCGGCGGCGATGCCGGCTCGGCAGTTTCCGCTGCGGCCTTGTCGCTCGCTTCCTGCTTCTTGCCCTGGCTTGGTGGCGTGGGCTCAGCGATGCTTTCCACGTCACGCTTGGCTTTGTTCAGGCTCTCGTCCAGCTTGGCCTGCTGTTCCTTGAGCTTCTGGCGCAACTCCTCCGCCTCAAGCTGTGAGTTGATCTCGCGCTGCATGTTCGACACGCTACGCTTGATCTTGCCCAACCACAAGCCAGCCGTGCGCGCAGCTCTGGGTAGCCGTTCCGGGCCAAGTACCAGCAGGCCGACCACGCCAATCACCAGCAATTCAAGAAAGCCGATATCGAACATAGCGGTTTAGTTGCGCTCTTCCTTGTCCTGGACATGCTCTTCGGCCGCTTTTTCCTCGGCACGCACGTCGTAGGTATTGGGTTGCTCTTCATGAGCCACTTTGGCTTGCGGTTTGGCCTTGTCTTCTTCCTCATTGACAGCCTGTTTGAAGCCCTTGACCGCACCGCCGAGGTCGCTGCCCACATTGCGCAACTTCTTGGTACCGAAAATCAGGATGATGATGCCGAGAACGATCAGCAGTTGCCAGATACTGATGCCACCTAACATAGGGGTTACCTCTGTGTCGCTATTCCGGTGGATCCGGAAATCATGTTCACTTTGACCTTGCGGCCTTCTCTTCGTGCCCCGAAATGCCGAAACGGCGGGCCAGTTCGTCAAGTACATCCTGGTGATCAAGCCCCAGGTGGGACAGCATCACCAGGCTATGAAACCACAGGTCGGCGGTTTCAGCGACCAGTGCCGCACGCTTGTCATCGCCACCCGCTTCGGCATCCTTGGCTGCCAGCACGGTTTCCGTGGCTTCCTCACCCACTTTTTCCAGTATCTTGTTCAACCCCTTGTGATGCAAGGTGGCCACGTAAGAGTCAGCGGGATCGGCATCGCGTCGCTGACGTAGCGCCACGAAGAGTTCGTCGAGAATATCACGCATGCGGGTGGCTCCGGTTGCGGTAGATCAAAGGAATCACTGCAAAAATTCCACTCATTGCCAAACCAGCAACAGCAGCCCGAGCAGCACGGCAACAAGCACTTGCCAGGGCTGGTCGCCGGCCCAGGTACTGAGCGGCTGCCAGGCCAGCGCGAGCCCGGCCACCAGCAGGCCGAGGCGCAGACGGCGGGCGCTACGCCGACTTTCGTGTAACTGTCTTTGAATGCCGCTCAAGGCCAGTGCCTGGCGACGCCGCTGCCGGTGTTCATGCTCGATTCGGCTCAACGCTTGATGGGCGACACCGGGCAGCTCGGGTAACTGACGCGAAAGCTCAGGCGCTTGGCGCTTGAGCGACTCCCACAGCCCGGAGGCACCGGCACGCTCCTTCATCCAGCGTTCCAGGTAGGGCTTGGCAGTGCTCCACAAGTCAAGATCAGGATAGAGCTGGCGCCCCAGCCCTTCGATGTTAAGCAAGGTTTTCTGTAGCAAAACCAATTGGGGCTGGACTTCCATATTAAAGCGCCGGGCGGTCTGGAACAGCCCCAGCAGGACCTGACCGAAGGAGATCTCCTTGAGCGGCCGCTCAAGGATTGGCTCGCATACCGTACGGATGGCGGCGGCGAATTCGTTGGCTCGCGTTTCCTCCCCGACCCAGCCTGACTCGATGTGCAGTGCCGCGACCTGATAGTAATCCTGGTGGAAGAAAGCCAGCAGATTACGTGCCAGGTAATCTTTATCCTCTTGGGTCAGGCTGCCAACGATGCCGCAGTCGATGGCGATATACTGCGGATCGTGAGGGTGCTCGCGGGCTACGAAAATATTCCCCGGGTGCATGTCGGCGTGGAAAAAATTGTCACGAAAGACCTGGGTGAAAAAGATCTCTACACCACGTTCGGCCAGCTGCTTGAGGTCGGTGCCCTGGGCTTTCAGTGCTGCAATGTCGGCCACAGGAATACCGTAGATCCGTTCCTGCACCATCACTCGCTTGCGGGTGTGGGACCAGTGAATGGCGGGCACGTAGAGTAACGGCGAATTGGCAAAGTTGCGCTTGAGTTGCGAGGTGTTGGCTGCCTCCTTGCGCAGATCCAGCTCGTCGAACAGGGTGGCTTCGTAATCGCGTACCACTTCTACCGGGCGTAGGCGGCGGGCCTCGGGGATCAATTCCAGCAGAGCGCCCACGCGGTACATCAGTGCCACATCCTGGCGCATGACGCGGTCAATGGCGGGGCGGATGATTTTAACCACGACCTCTTCGCCACTGTGCATACGCGCTGCGTGTACCTGGGCAATGGAAGCCGAGGCCAGCGGTTCGGTCTCGAAATGGGCAAAAGCCGCACCCAGGGGCATGCCTAGTTCCGCTTCCACCAGGGCGCAAGCCTCGGCGGCGGGGAAGGGAGGGACCTGGTCCTGCAAGCGTCTGAGCTCGTCGGCGATGTCTTCGGG